>QKIM01000052.1 GCA_003249585.1 Deltaproteobacteria bacterium | reverse complement strand
CTCCACCGGAGCCTCTCCCTCGCCCCACGTGGCCAGAGCGACCAACTGCTTCCCCGCGACGCGCAGACTCGCAAGCACCTCGAGTTCCGTCCGGGCACCCTCGTCCGCGGGGCACTGGAGGGCGACGACCACCGGACCGCCCCGGGAGAAACCATCGAGCATGGCTTGATACACTGCGGCGGCACGGTCGATGAGAGCGCCGTCGGTCGTGCCGACCCCGGCGACATCGAGGAGAAGATCGAGGAGAGCTTGGGCATCCGCTGGTGCGTTGGAACCGCCCCAGATCACCGGCCGCCCAGCCAGGGCAACCTCTTCCACGGCCCGGGCCATGACAGACTCCCGCCCCGCACCGGCCTCTCCGTGCAGCCAGACACTGTTCCCCCCGAGCAGGAGTCGGCTCACCTCGGAGCGAACGTCTCTGCGTCGTGGATTCTCCCAGTAGAGATCGCCGTCGCAAACCGGTGCGTAGGGATCCCGCGAGAGACCGAAGAGCCGGTGCACGGGTGTTCAGCTCCCCGCCCGCGCTCTCAGCTTCTGGAGGCGGGAACGCACATCCCGGTGCGCAGGGTCGATCTCGGAGGTCTTCTCGAAGGCCTGCAGGGCACGATCCCAGTCCCCCTCCTCTTCGGCCGTGATCCCCATCTCGAACAGGATAGCCGCTCGATCCTCAGGGGTGTTGTTAGGCACGGCAAGGGCCATCTTGAGGGCTCCCAAGGCATCGCCCCGGCGATCCTGCTCCCGCAGCACCATGGCGAGAGAGGTGTAGGCGTCCCTCGCTTTGTCCGGCGAACGCGCAGCCATCTGGAAGGCCTGAGCGGCATCTTCCATGAGCCCCATCTCCCGGTATGCCACGCCCAGGTTGTAGTGGGTTTCAAAGTCGGCCTCGTCGAGCTTCTCGGCAATCCCGGACTTGAACTCCCGCACGATGTCGTCCAGCTCCGAGACCTCGAAGTCCTCGAAACCCTCGAATTCGCTACTGATCCGCAGATCCATCCCTTCCAGGACCTCGGCCTGCAGATCGATGAAATCTCCGTCCTCGGCCTCGTGCTCCCCGCGCCACCCCAGGCGCTCCAGGCGAGCACCCAGGTGCGGAGACGTGGGGAATCGCTGCCGCAGCTTGAGCAGCGCGGCCAAGGCTTCCTCGTTGCGCTCTTGGGCCTCGTGGAAGTCGGCCTCGGCCAAGCCGCGGCGGAGGATCTCCTCGTCCGAGTCCACCGAGGTGTCCCCACCGTAGACGACCCGCTCACCGCCGCCCTCGTCCACGAACTGAGGCAGGGCTCCGCCCACGTCGATCTCGACCTCGACCGGCCCGGGCCTGAGGGCATCCGGTTTCAGATACTGGACGGCCTTCCGCGCGTCCGCGTTTTCCGGTTCCACCTCCAAGATGGCCTGATAGGCTCGCAGCGCCTCATTTTCGCGCTTGTCACGGAGAAAGATCTCGGCGATATGGAGCTGCTCTCGTACCCAGCCGTCCCGGTCTCCCTGTCGCTGGCACAGGTCACGGAGTTTTTGGCGAATCTCGACGTCATCCGGGGCGAGAGTGGTAAGCTCCCGGAGCTTCTCGGCTGCCTTCTGATCAATGCCGTACTTGAGATAGAGCTCGGCCTCCACCAATCCCTGGTGCACCGCGTCGTCAGAGGAATCGGCGACCTCCGTTCCCCAATCCTCGCCCAGCCCCGGGATCTCTTCGGCGTCAGGCTGCCGTGGCGCCGTCTCCACCATCACCTGCCCCAGCGCGAGTCGGGCCTCCGCGTCACGGGGATCCACCTCGAGCACCTTCTTGAAGTAGACCTCTTCCTTCTGATGCAGCCCCCGGCGGCCATAGACTTTGGCTACGGCCTTGTATGCCTGGGAGAGCTCGCCCCGGTCTCCGCGAGCCTGGGCAATGGCCGCGAGTTGTTCCAGGATGAAAAGGTCGTCAGGGTCCTCCTCATACAGCCCCAGGGCCACTCGGCGGGCCTCCGCCAACTGCCCGAGTACTAGGTGCGCGCGCAGGGCCAGCAACCTCAGGTCCCGGTCGTCGGCGTCCCGTTCCAGACCCTCGCCGATCACAGAGAGGGCTTTCTCTTCCTCACCCAGTTCGACGTAGAGCTCGGCCAAGCGTTGAAGCACGACGGGGTGGTGGTCGGACTTCGTGTAGAAGGATTCCACTGCCTGGAGGAGTTTCCGGGAACGACCTTCGCCCCGCAGCTGCAGCACAAGCTTCCCCAGTTCGTCGCCAAACTCGTCGTATTTGCCCTCGTCCAGATACAGCTCGGCCAAGTGAATCTTGATCGCGGCGTTCTCCGGCGCCATCTCTTCCATGCGAACCAGGAGCCGGGCCGCCTCCTCTGACATTTCCTGACGGCGCAGAACGTCTACGCCTCGCTTGAAGGATGCCAGCGCGTCCCCGACCAGCCCCTGTTTGAGGTACATCTCCCCCATGTTCCGGAACAGCGGGGCACTCTCGGGGTCGATACGCAGCGCTTGCTTGTAGACGGCGATGGCCTTCAGGTAGAAGCCTTGGTCGGCGTAGGCCTCTGCAACCAGGAGACACTCGTCGATCGCCTCACGCTTGCGGCCCGCTCGCGAGTACAGGTCAATGAGTTTCAGGCGCGTGCGGATGTCGCGGGAATCCACGGCGAGCACCCGCTTGTATTCCTCGATGGCCTTCTGGAACTGCCCGCGCTGAATGTAGCGCAGGGCGTTCTTGGCGATTTTGTCCCGATCGATGGCCATATGAGCCCCCTACCCGCCCCCCACCTGCGCCGCATAGCTGGAGACGTCGAGCAGCCGATTGACGTCGAAACCCTCGGTCAACCGCGCGCGCAGAATCCAGCCGTCTCCGTAGGGATCGTCGTTGATTCGCTCCGGGGCGTCCTCGAGCGCCGAGTTCACCTCAACCACCTCGCCCGCCACGGGGCTGTACAGCTCGGAGATGGATTTCGACGACTCGACAGACCCGAACACCTCCCCGAACGCCAGCTCCCTCCCAATCTCGGGCAACTCCAAGTAGACCACGTCCCCCAGTTCGCTCTGGGCGTGATCGGTGATTCCCACCGTTGCGAGATCCCCTTCGATGCGGGCCCAGGTGTGCTCAGGATGGTAACGGAGGTCCTCCGGCAACTTCATGATGCGACCTTCCTCTCCAAACAATGCGATCCCAAGACCGCAGTTCACCCACCCGTGAACGTAGCGCCAAACGCCTTCGGCAGTGTCGTAACCGGCTCCCAGCCCGTCTCGGACACCACGACGGTGTCCTCCAGGCGGACACCGAATCTCCCGGCCAGATAAATCCCTGGCTCAACGGTCACCACCATGCCCTCTCGGGCAACGTCGCGGGACCGAGTGTTCACCGTCGGGGCCTCGTGAACGGCCAGCCCCACCCCGTGCCCGGTGCCATGGCCAAAGTGCTCACCGTGGCCAGCGGCTCGAATGACGTCACGCGCAGCCCGGTCTACGTCCCTCAGCGCAACTCCTGGCCGCAGTGCCTGGAGCGCTGCTCTTTGCGCCTGCAGAACAACCTCGTACACGCCGCGGGCCTCCTCGGTCACGTCCCCGACGGGGACCATAACCGTTTCGTCCGAGCAGTACCCCTCCCAGCGCACCCCAAAATCCACCACGACCAGTTCCCCGTCCCGGAACCTCCGGTCTGTGGGCTTCGCGTGGGGCAGGGCGCCGCGCTCCCCTCCAGCCACAATGGTTTCAAAAGAGAGACCTTCCGCCCCCCGCTCCAGGCAGGCCACGTGGAACGCCCGGGCGATCTCAGCCTCGCGGTTCCCGGGGCGCATCAGCTCGGCTACCGAGCGGAGTGCGTCTTCCGCAAGATGGGCCGCTTCCCGCAGCCTCTTCAGCTCGCCGGCGTCCTTGCTCACCCGCAGGGCATCCACTGCTGTCTCAACACCCACCAGGTGGGCGTCGGTCAAGCGGGTCAGGCGGTCGCGACGCGCTGCAGTCAAACTGGCGGCCTGGTACCCCACATACCGGGCACCGGCTGCGTCGATCGCCGTCGCGGCAGCAGCGTCCAGATCGGCGGCCTCGACTACCTCCACACCCCGCGTCTCGCTGCGCGCCTGGAGCGTGTAGCGGGAGTCGGTAAAGAACCATGCTCCGGACTCACCAACGAGCAAGAGCCCGTTGGACCCGGTAAACCCGCACAAGTGCCGGACGTTGAGCAGATCGAACACCAGCACGGCCTCGAGCCGCTCGCTCTCCAGCATTTGCCGAGCAGCGAGTAGGCGGCCATCATAACCCGCGTTCGTAGTGCTCGCCACCGGCCCCTCTTCCCGCATCCGTTACCCGGACTCTCGCCACAAACCCAGGCGTCATGCGAACTGCTCCCGGTGATCCCTCGCCCATTCCCCGGCGTAAAAACGCAGGCGCCCCACTGGTACGTTCGGCCCTGCCATCAGGCCCAGCACATACTCCGTACCCAGTGGGACCGCCACCCAAGCTCCCAGATTGCCTTCTACGGTAAGAGCGCGGACCCCGCCGGCCGCGCTGGCCGTGTCGGTGGTGGACGCCTCTCGCCAAATCCCGGCAAACTCGGCCGCAGCCGTCTCAAACTCCGCCTCCCCCCAGGAAGCGACCTCGATCCCCGTGGTCTCCAAAATCAAGCCAGCCACCGCTCCGCATCGGCGCCCGAGTTCGGCGAGGTCTCGTGCCAGGTCAGACACCGTGCTCCGTCCTCCAGTGGCGCACCCTTTGCAGCCACGCCCCGAGCGCCTGATCCGGTCCGCCCCGCTCGACTCCCGTCAGTTCTCGGAGGCCGTCCCGCGCCTGCGCGTCATTCGGGTCCCGGGCCAAGACCGCGCGAAACATGGCGATTGCCGCTTCCCGGTCACCCTGACGGGCGTGGAGCGCAGCGAGCGTGGCGGAGGCAAGTACCCCAGGCATGTCCGCTGCGGGCGGTACGTCGGCGGGCCCCTGCAGACCGGTTAGGATCTCTTCTCGTAGCGCTGCGAGTCCAGCCGGAAGGTCCTCCAGATCTCCAAGGACCTGTTCCGCATCCTCAGCCCGCCCGAGTTCCAAGAGAAACCGGGCCTTCTGAAGGAGTGACAGCCCATCGCTTCGGCCAAATAGCTCGGAGAGCGCCTCCTCCGGCGCCAGGGTTTCAATCCAAAGCGCCCTGACGAACGGCTCCGGATGGCGCGACAGCGCCGAAAGCCTCTCCAGGACGCAAGGGTTCACCCTGCTCCCCCCCGTCCCGCCACAGTAGACGTGGTAATCCGGAAGACCCTGATCAAGGGGTTAGGTCCCCCCCCCCGACGCACTGCCCCCCGACGAGGACGGCGGTGCTCCGCCAACGTTCGGGTTGTAAAAGCCCACATTGAACTGTGCCTGGGCGTGCTCCGTAGTGTTGTTCTCCAGGTCTCTTGCCCACACATCCAAAGTGCCGCACAGGACCTGGGCGTCCTGCAGTTCCTGCGGGTCCACCGGGAACAGAAAGATATCCCGTAGAGCGCGGACCCCCAACTGACCTGAGACCTTCATTGGACTGAAGGGCACCGCGACCAATGTGACGGCCGCCGAGGCATTCGGTGCCACGGACACCGCAGGACGAAAACTCAGCGGGCCAGCGTAGAGTGGCGTTCGGCCAGCGTTAGGGCCGGCGCAAATGTGATACGTGACAACCGCCGCATCGACAAAGAGAGGGCGACCCTGGGTAGTGTCGCCAGCGGTCCCCAGGCGGGGCTCGTTCTGCACCGTCACGACGATTGCGTCGGAACTCAACTTGCCCAAGGTCTCCCCAGGGTCGGGGTATCCATCATTTTCCCCTTCGTCATCGGTGCCCGCCTCGCCGTCCAGTCCCGTGTCGTCGGTTGTTTCTACGACCGGGAAGAGCAAGGCTGTTGCAGTGCCACCGGGGGCAATGCTCAGGATGTTTAGGCGGTTCCCCGACTCTGCACCGGAGACAGCCGGTGCTCCTGCCCAAATGACGGTGGAGAGGAAGATTACAAGGGCCCGAGATAGGACTGAGTGCGCGTTCATGGAATCCCTCGCTCGACGTGGGGCCGTAACGACGTTAAAAAGCGATCTCAAAGCTGCTACCAAATTTGTCCCGCAGCAAACCGTTGCCGTTCTGATAGAGCACCCCGGTTCGCACGGGAATGACTACAGAGGTCTTCGGCTTCAACAAGTTGCTAAAGAGCGGTCTGGGGTACGGAAATGCGTACAGGTACGTATCCAGGGGAGTCCTCGCTTCCAGTTCTGCCTGGATCGTCGTGAAGGCAGCTGTCAGTTCACCCTCGTCTGCCGGCAGGAAGGGCTGCTCACCCGGATTGGCGGCAGCGCCCGTGGCAAGGGCGAAAACCTCCAGGTCGACGGCGGCGGCCGAATCTGCCGCAATCTGAAAACCAATGGTGTAGACGGGCAGATCGATTTCTTGGGCAAGCTGGATCCCTCTCCAGCGCGTACTCCCCGCGTCACCTATCCAGCCCCCGGACCACCCAAAAGGACTCGCGGCATCGGCCACCGGGCGAGCGGTCACCGGGTCTACCGTGTCGTCCCCGTCGGTGAGCAGGATCGCTCCCCTTTTCCCCGGTCTCGCGCCCACGGCTCGAACCGCCTCGATGACCCCTCCACCCAGGTTGGTAGCCCCGTCGGCCGCAAGGGAGTCGATGGCGGCCTTCAGTTTGTCCTTGTCGCCCGTGAGGGACTGGACGATCTGGGCGTCATCGCTAAACGCGATCACGGCGGCCCGGTCGCCCCCTACCGTGTCCAGACCGTCGACAAAAACCTTGGCCGCGTTTTTCGCCGCCTGAAGCTTGTCTCCCAACATCGAACCGCTCTTGTCGATAATGATGGCCACCACCGTCTCTTGCACGCCCGTGACCCGGGTCAAGGAGACTTCTGTCGAGGCCGCATCCACCGCTCGAGCTGCTGTCGCCGGTTCCACGGCGACGGCAAAGTTGTATTTGTTCAGGTCCAGAAGGTCATTGTTGTCCTGGTCCCGAACCAGACAGAACAGGTTGGCTTGCTCCGCGGGATCATCGTAATCGGCGGAGCAGATTACATTGAGCTCGATGATGCTGAAATCCAAGGGATCCGAAGCCGCATTCAAAGCAAACCGGTCCTCCGGGGGGGAGCCCGGTGCGGGCTGGCTCGGAGACGACTCGCCGGTTTCCGAGACGCTCCCGCAGCCACCCATGAGGAGCCCACCGACGGCGATGGCCATGACAAGGGACCGGGAAATCTGTCTAAAGGCGCTCATCGGTTCTCTGAACCTCCATAAGCTGACGCCGGATCACATCGAAGGGCACTTCATGTCCCCATTCGGCCCGGCCAATCCCTCGAAGCAGAACCCACCGGGGTGCGCCCCCTCGGCTTTTCTTGTCAAATCGAAGGGCTTCGAGGATCTTTTCGGCGCCTATGCCGGTTGCCCTTAGGGGATACCCCCATTTTTCCACCACCGCCTGAATCCTTTTTGACTCACTGGGCTCAAGCAGGCCCAATTCCTGCGAGACGCGCGTCGCGAAAGCGATCCCCATGGCTACTGCCTCTCCGTGAGTGTACTCTCCGTAGCCAGCCGTTACCTCCACCGCGTGTCCCAGGGTGTGTCCCAGGTTCAAGAGAGCTCGCGAACCAGACTCCCGCTCGTCCTCTTCCACGACTCGAGCTTTGATGGCCACAACCCGAGCGACTGCCTCCCCTAGGAGCTCAGGCTCTTGCGCGATGGCCGGGCCGACCCGCTCGAGAACGACGAAAAGCTCCCGATCTGCTAGGAGCGCTGCCTTGAGCACCTCGGCTAGACCGGACAGAATCTCTCTCCGGGGCAGACTCTGGAGAGTCTCCAAGTCCGCCAACACCCCGCGCGGCTGGTGAAATACCCCCAGCAGATTCTTGCCTTTGGGGTGATCGATGCCCGTCTTACCCCCCACGCTGGAGTCGACCATCGCCAGGAGGGTCGTCGGCACCTGTACGATATCGATGCCTCGGAGGTAGGTCCCGGCAGCAAAGCCCGCCACATCCCCCAGGACTCCCCCCCCCAGCGCAACGAGGACGTCCCCCCGCTCAACCCCCGCCTCCACGAGTCCGTCCCACAGTAGGGTGA
>QKIM01000503.1 GCA_003249585.1 Deltaproteobacteria bacterium | reverse complement strand
CGTTCATGTTCTTCATCTGCTTGAGCTGGGACAGCTGCTTGAACCCGGGGATCTTGCTCAGCAGCCCCTGGTTCTGCCCCAGTTGGGCCATGAGGTTGCGCATGGTGAGGAAGCGCGACATCAGATCCATGACGTCCTGGGCCTTGCGTCCCGACCCCTTGGCGATGCGGGCGATGCGGGACATGTTGTACTCCATGGGGACACCCTTCTTCTTGCGCCACCGGGGCGCGTTCCGATACTTCTCGGGGATGTCGAAGAGCACGTCGGGTCTGGCCCGCTCCTGATTGGTCATGGACTGGATGATGGCCTCGATCTTCACCAGTTCGCTGTCGTCGAGGTTCACCTCGTCGGGAAGGCCGTTGGGGAAGAAGGGAAGTTTCTCCATGAGATCCTTGAGGGATCCCATTTTCTTGATGGCCTTGATCTGCTCGAGGAAGTCCGTCATGTTGAACTTCCCCATGAGCATCTTCTCGGCATCTTTTTCGGCCTGTTCAGCGTCCACGACCTCTTCGAAGTCCTGGACCAACCCCACGACGTCGCCCATGCCCAGGATGCGCGAGGCCATGCCCTCGGGGCGGAACTCCTCCAGCCGATCCAGAGACTCTCCCATGCCGAGGAATTTGATCGGTTTTCCCGTAACGTTCTTGATGGAGAGGGCGCTGCCGCCGCGGGCATCGCCGTCGAGCTTGGTGAGGATGGACCCGGCGAGCTCCAGCTTCTCGTCGAAGGCGGTGGCGGTCTTGACGGCGTCCTGTCCGATCATGGCGTCGATGACGAGGAAGATGTTGTCGGGATCGACCCTGCGGCGGATCTCGGCGAGCTCCTCCATGAGGACCTCGTCGATGGCGAGGCGGCCGGCTGTGTCGAAGATGCACAGGTCGCGTCCATGGGACTTGGCGTAGTCGATGGCCCGCTCGCAGATGCCGGGGGGATCCTTGCTGTCATCGGAGTAGACGGGGTACCCCAGGCGGTTGCCCAGGACCTTGAGCTGCTCGATGGCGGCGGGTCGGTAGACGTCGGCGGCGACCAGGAGTGGTTTGCGTTTGTATTTCTTCTCGATATACCGTGCGAGCTTGGCGGTCGTGGTGGTCTTGCCGGAGCCCTGAAGACCGACCATCATGATGGTGGCGATGCCCCGCTGGGGGAACTCGATGGTGGTGTCCACGGGCCCCATGAGCTCGACGAGGTGATCGAAACAGGACTTGATGAACATCTCGCCGATGGAGATCTGTTTTGCACCGAATTTTGAGGACTTGAGTTTGAGTTGGACCTCCTGTCCCAGGAGCTCGTCCTTGACGGTGTCGAGGAAGGTCTTGGTGACCTTGAAGTCGACGTCGGCCTCGAGGAGGGCCATGCGGACATCCCGTAAGGCCTCCTTGACGTTGCTCTCGGTGAACTCGCCCATTCCGGAGAGTTTCTGACGGGCGCTGCGGAATCCTCTGGTCAAAGTATCAAGCATGGTTCGAATCCTGAATCGGTCTGGACGCCTGGGCGTCGGGTGAAGGACAAGGGGGTTCGCCGATGGAACCTATTCCATAAAGCCTCCCGTATCAAGGGAAAACCTCAACGCTATCCGCGCTTACAGGTTGTTTTCGATGAAATAGACGAGGAGCAGCTCTTCGGCGGTGCGCTTGGGGCCAGGCGCGTTGGCGATAAGGCGTGCCTGGGCCTCCAACTTGCGTTTGGTGAAGAAGCGGTAGATCCCCAGAGCCCGTTCCCGCATGGTGGTGTCGGGGCCCTTGCTCAGACCGATGGCTTCCAGATCGACTCCGGAGGTGCTCACCACCCCCTTCTTGCGCCGTTCACGGTCTTTTCCGGCGAGCTCTTCGTAGGTGGCCCCGAAGAGAAACTCGCGGAACGCCCCGCGGACTTCGTCGTCGTCTGCGTGCTCGGCGAAGAAATCCAGGAAGTAGTGGGTCGCGCCGTGGATCTGCATGTCGAACATCTCCTGGATACCCATCATGGTCCCCATGACGACCTTGGCCTCTTTACGGGCGTTCCAGATGGATTCCATGAGGGGAGCGAAGTTGCGCATGGCCTGGATGGTGGTGTCTTCCCAGAGGCGGGCGAGATAGAACACCGCCTTCTCACGGGTGCTGCGGTCGATGTGGACGTTGGTGGAGACGGATATCAAGAGTTCCGCCGTCATGCGGTTATAGACGCGGGCGGAGAGATGCTTCTCCACGGATTTAAGAAAGGTGAGCCCCACCCGGGTGTGATCGAAGGCCCGCTCGATGGCGAAACTGAGAAAGCCCCAGAAACTGATCTCCAGGTCGATGAGGGCCTTGCCGAAGATGGTGCGGCCGGGGAGCCTGAGCTCAAAGTCGTGGGGACTCGAGAACATGATCTCCTTGAAGATGTGCGATCGGCTGTTCTCCTCGGTCGAGGCGGCTCCCATGGCGGTACCCAGCTCGGGCATGTCGAGGGCGAGGGCGTGGAACCGCAAAATGCGGTTGAGCTTCTCGACGATGACGTTGACGTAGACGGAGAAGCTTTCTTCGGAGGATGCCAGGGCTTCGAGCACGTCCTCTACGAGCTCATACTCCTCCATGGTGAAGGGCCCGACGCTCCCCCGCTCCTCCGGTGGGGGTTCCCCCGGAGGAAGTGATTGGTCGTTATCCATGGGACGCTTCCTTGGTGAGCGGGGGATCAGTAGATATAGCGCCCCCCGAGGGCGAAGGACATGTACTGGTCTGCGGCGCTGTTGGCGCTACGCGTTCCGGCGTCGTTGAAGGAGAAGGAGAATCGATTGAATTCGAACGCGGCGGTGATCTCCACGTTGGGCATGATGCGATAGCCGACGAGGGCGGCGATCTTGAGACCATAGAGGCTGGCTTCGCCATAGTAATCGGCGGAGACGATCTCGCCGGCATCCAGGGGAAGCAGGAAGGAGAGCGCACCCTCGATGAGGACCTTGGAGACGACGTTGAGGCGGGCGAAGCCACCGATCTCGAGGAGGGAGTAGGAAACCCCGGGGACGTCGATGACATCGTTGGTGTCAAAGGTCCAGGAACGGGTCTGGTAGCCTATTTTGCCACCGACGGTGATGTCGCTGTTGAGCCGGTGGCGGTATCGCAGATCCAGGGCGAAGTCCAGGATGAAGGTGTTTATCTTCTCATCCTTGTTGTCGTAGGCATAGGTCTTGAAAGCGGGCATGTAGAAGGACTTGAGGCCGATCCCGATGTTGGCCAGGGGGCCCTCCTTGCCGGCGAGCATCATGGGGTACACTTCGATGTCGAAGATAGGAGCGAAGCTGGGCCCCGAGGTCTTGTAATAGGGCTCGGAGGCGGGATCGAAGTCGAGATTTCTCGTGAAGAATCCAAAGGCGATACCGGCTCTCAGAGCAGGGATCTTGTTCTCCACGTCCACGATGACCTTTTTCTTCTCGTCGACGAGGGGCTTGGTCGTCTCCAGAGGCTTCTCTTCTTCGATGGGCTTCACCACGGGGTCCTTCTCCGGGACCTTCTCCACCTTGGGAGCCTCGTATTCCTTGAGAGCCTCGATGGCCTGCAGCGTGGCCATGGCGATCTTCTCGATCTGCTTCTGGGTCGGGATCCGGCGATTGATGGGGAATTCCTTCTCGAGGACCGGCTTGCCGTCCTTCCACCCGTAGACGATGATCGTATAGGAGTATTTGTACCTCTTGCGCTCGGCCTTGCCGCCGACGAAGGCGGTGATCCCGAACTTGTTGGCCAGTTCCTTGATCTTGGTGGTGTTGATATCGCGGAAGTCGATATCACCCTCATCCTGCTTCATGGTCTTTTTGGTGATGTATTCGTAGTTCCCCTTGAGCAGGGTCTGGATGAATTTACGGACCTTTTTTCCGCCAGCCTTGTTGGCTTTCCATTGGAAGGGGAGCAGGACGACTTTTTTCTTGGCCTGCACGGCAGATGCGCCCGCAACGCTTCCGACAAGGGCTAACAGGAGAAGATTCAATACGATTTTTTTCATCATGGGAGGTACCTTCCTGAGTGAAATCGTTCAGGGCAAAAGCATATCCAATTTGGCTGCGTTTAGCAAGGTGATTCATGTGTCGGGACCGGCCCAACATGGGAGGATGTCGGTGGGTCCGCATCGAAATTTCCTACTGTCGATAGTGGAGAATAGTGTCTTTTTACAGGGGGGAAAGGGGGCTGTGGGGCGATCGGGATGGCTGAGGGTGTGGATCAGTTGCCCAACAGTCTGACGTCATCGACGAACCATCCCGGATAGGTAACGGAGCTATCGGAGTAGAAGCACCAGCGGACACGGACCACGTTGCCGACGTAGGGGGTCATATCGACGGAGAAATCCTCCCAGGTCTGCTGCTGCCCGGACCAGGTATCGCGACCGCCGTTCTCTTCGTTGTATGCCGGGGTGTGCGTGGAGGAGTCGTCCCAGGTCCCGGAGCCGTTCATCTCCACCTCACAGATGGCCCCGTCATAGCTGGTCTCGGTATAGCGCCAGCCCTTGAACTGCAGGACGGGCGCCGTAGCGGCTGACATGTCGATGTAGGGACTGTAGACGCAGTGGTCGAACCATGCCATGCCACTGATATAATCGTCAGTCGTGTTCGTTCCGAGGCAGCCGGTCCCCGAGTTGCAGGAGGAGGGACCACCAGCGGAGGTGGCTGTTCCATATTCCCAGACGTTCCCGACGATTTCCCACCCCGCGGGGAGCGATCCGGAGTCGAAATTCTCGGAGTACCCGGAGTAGTCAACGGGAGCGAGCACGTCGATGGTGAAGGTGCTATCGGTATAGTTCATGGGGTTGAGGTTGTCCATGACGCGAATGGTGATGGACTCAGAGCCCACATCAGGCAGCGTGGGCGTCCCGCTCAGTGCGCCCGTGGCCGAGTCGATGGAGAGCCAGGAGGGGCTGGCCCCCACGAAGGAGAAGGTGAAGCTACCGCTCCCTCCGGTCACCTCCAGGCTGTGGGCGAAAGGAAACCCGACGATAGCGGAGCCCAGGGAGGCCGGGGTCTCAAAGACGATGGGGATGTCGTATCCCTCCAGGATCGACACATCATCGATGTAGAAGCCCGGATAGGTGCCGCTCCCGTCGCTGTAGAAACACCAGCGGACACGGACCAGGTCGCCGGCATAAGGTGCCAGGTCGACGGAGAAATCCTCCCAGGTCTGCTGCTGTCCGGACCAGGTCATGCGACTCCCGTTCTCTTCGTTGTATTCGGGTGTATGGGTGGAAGAATCCTCCCATGTTCCGCTGTTGTTCGTCTCTACTTCGCAGATGGCGCCATCATAGTTGGTCTCGGTATATCGCCACCCCTTGAACTGCAGCACAGGCGCCGTGGCGGCGGACATGTCGAAGTAGGGGCTGTAGACGCAGTGGTCGAACCAACCCATGGAATTGGGATAATCACCGCTCATCCCGGTTCCCATGCAGCCGGTCCCCGAGCTGCAGGAGGCGGGGCCGTCCGTGGCGGTGGGGGTTCCATATTCCCAGACGTTCCCGACGATTTCCCACCCCGTCGGGAGCGATCCGGAGTCGAAGCTCTCAGAGTACCCGGAGTAGTCGAAGGGCGCGAGTACGTCGAATGTGAAGGTCTTCTCGGCATAGTTCAAGGGGTTCACGTTGTCCATGACGCGGATGGTGATGGATTCGGCGCCCACATCGGCAAGGGTTGGTGTCCCGCTCAGTGCGCCCACGGTCGAGTCGATGGAGAGCCAGGAGGGGCTGGTCCCCACGAAGGAGTAGGTGAAATCTCCGCTCCCGCCCCAGACCTGGATCGCGCGGTCAAAATTGAATCCCGTCAGGCTCATGCCCAGTTCGTTGGGTGTGGTTATGGTGACGGGTATGTGAGCCGCCTCGACAACCATGACGTCGTCGATGTAGACTCCCGCCAGATCGGCATAATGGTCGAACTGGGCGCTAAAGCGGAAGTACACCTGACTCATGCCGGCGGCAGCCGAGACATCAACCAGATACGGATTCCACGCCTGGATTCCCTCGTACCAGCGCCACGCCGTCGAGGTTTCGTTGGTGTAGGCAGGGTCGGTGGTGGTGAGTGCGCTCCAGGTGGTGCCATCGAGGGAATACTCCACCTTGAACTCGTCGTCATAGGAGGTGCTGTCCTCGATCTCAGCCCAGGCCCAGAAGTAGAGCGTGGGGGTGACGGCCTGGGAGAGATCGATAGCGGGCGTCCGGACCCAGGTAGTGTCGTATGCCGCATCCTCGGGCGCATAGGAGGACAGGCTGGTCCCCACGCAGGAGCTCCCTGAGAAGGTGCTCGAGGGTCCTACGGTGGTGGGGGTGCCCCACTCAAAGGGATAGGAGAAATCCCAGCCGGCCGGAACCAGTACGGTCTCAAAGTCTTCAAAGAACCATCGCACCTGGTTGGAGCAGCCCGTGGTGTTGTATGTGCAGTTGGCTCCGCAGAAGGCGATTCCTGCCATGTAACCGAGGGATTGACAGGTGACGCCCTGCATGTCGGAGCCGTCGCACTGCTCTCCATACTCTGTCACATCGTTGCCGCAGACGGGTCCTGAACCTGTGCAGCCGGAATAGTCGAAGGAGCACCAGCTCGTGCATGCCAGGTTTCCGCCCGAATACCCGAAGTCCTCACAGGTGCGGTCATTGAGTTCGTTGGTGTCGCACTCTTCGCCGATCTGCCGGATGCCATTGCCGCAGGCCGGACAGCAATCGACGATGCAGTTCTGGCAGTTCTCGCCTTCGGTTGAGGAGCAGACTCCATCACCGCAGGTGTATTCCTTGATGCAGAGCGGGGAGCAGCCGTCGTGCGCTACATTGTTGCCGTCGTCACACTCTTCGCCCGCTTCCCACAGGCCGTTGCCGCACACGGCGGTGTTATCCTCGTCGGTGCAGCCTCGGGAGCAGCCGTCTCCGGAGGTGTTGTTGCCGTCGTCGCACTCCTCGCCCTCATCGAGGACGCCGTTTCCGCAGGAGGGGCAGCAGTCGTTGGGGCACAGCTCACAGGTCTCACCCTGGTCGGTCCGGCAAACATTGTCCCCACAGGAAAATTCCACCTGGCACCAGTGAGAGCAGCCGTCGCCGTCGATGGCATTGCCGTCGTCGCATTGCTCACCGGGATCCAGGGTGCCGTTTCCGCAGCCCGCCTCCTGCCTGCAGGTGGAGCTGCAGCCGTCACCGTCCTCGGTGTTGCCGTCGTCGCATCCCTCGGTGTACTCGTGGATGCCGTTTCCACAAACGGCGGTGGGGTTCTCCATAAGGCAGTCGCCATCGCAGCCGTCGTCGGAATCGACGTTGCCGTCATCGCACTCCTCGCCGATCTCCAGAATACCGTTGCCGCAGCCAGTCTCCACCTGACACTCCCGGGAGCAGCCGTCGTCGTTGTCGATGTTGCCATCGTCACACTCTTCTCCGGGCTCGACGATGCCGTTGCCGCAGAAGGATTCGATGGTGCATGTTTCGCTGCAGCCGTCGTGGGACATGGTGTTGCCGTCGTCGCACTGTTCACCGGGGTCGATGGTACCGTTGCCGCAGGTCCTGGTATCGACCACCTCGTCGGTCGGCTCTACACAGCCCGTGGTAATAAAAAGAGAAAATACTGAAATGAAAAATAAAAACTGTAAGATAGGGCGTCTCATGGGGACTCCTTGAGGGGGCGGATCTGCCGATGTACGGAATGGTCATCTAACGTGATAGTATATATCACTTTTCAGAGCTGTGGACAAGTGTGTCCTGCGGACGGTCGCCACAGAGGGTTCATTGCCGTGTTTTCACTGAGAATTGGGTGAGGTGTGAGCGTTTTGGGGTTTGAGATCCCGTACATAGTCGGAGGGCTGCTTGGGACGTTTTTTCCCCTTGGCCGACTTTTTCAGGTCACGGTACATCTCCAGAGCTTCCTTCGACGGGGCGAGGTCGTCGGCCTTCTTCTTCTTGCAGGCGCAAGCCCCGGTGGCCGCGAGGAGGGCAACAAGGAGGGTGGCGCGCATCATTTCTCCTCGGACCTCTTGTAATCCCGGAGGATGTCAGCGGCGGGCTTGACGGAGAGGTACCGCTGCTTTTGCTTGTCATGGCCCATGAGCGAGACCTTTCGCTGCACCTCGTCCCAGGCCTTCT
>QKIM01000354.1 GCA_003249585.1 Deltaproteobacteria bacterium | reverse complement strand
CATCGACACCGTGGATATCCTCATCGCCTCGGCGGGCGTCTGCGCCCAGGGACGGCTCGACGAGGAGAGCGCCGACGAGGTATACCGCCGCACCATGTCCACCAACGTGGACGGGGTCTGGTATCTCTTCCGTGCGCTCCACGATCGCCTCGCCGACGACGGTCGCGCCGTCATCGTCTCCTCGGGACTCGGGAAACTCGGGCGCCACGGGTATGGCGCCTACACAGCCTCCAAACACGCCGTGCTCGGCTTCACCAAGTGCTTCGCCAAGGAGCTGGGGCCCCGCCGGATCACGGTCAACGCCGTCTGCCCCGGCTGGGTCGACACCAAAATGGCTCAGGCGGATCTCGTCCACACCGCCGAGGTCAACGGCACCACCCCCGAGGAGGAGCGCCGCGCGGCCGAGGCCGCCATCACCCTGAAGCGTTTTGTCTCGGCGCGGGAGGTGGCCGACCTCATCCTCTTCCTGGCCTCACCTCAGGCGGGGGCCATCACGGGACAGGCCTACAACATCTCCGCCGGAGAGTTCTTCGCATGAGCGTGCACCCCGAGGCACCGGCCGCTGCCATCGCCAGGCGGGTATCTGCGCTCACGGTCCTGAGCGTAGGGCAGGTCACCCATGATCGGTACGGGGACTCCATCGTCCCCGGGGGCTGCGCCTACTTCGGTGCCCGGGCGGCCGCCGCGCTGGGCGCCCGTTCCTGGCTGCTCACGGCGGTCGGGGAGGACTTCACGTGCAACGACGCCCTTTTGCCCCTTGCGACCCACACCGTCACCGGCGGGGCGACCACGGTCTTCACCAACTCCTACCCTGAAGGCGGTCTCAGGGTTCAGCACGTGGAGACCCAGGCCCCCTCCCTCCACCCCCCTCACCTTCCTCCCGCCTTCGTGAAGCCCGATCTGCTCTTTTTGGCGCCGGTCATGGGAGAGATCGACCCGCGGGATCCCTGGCAGACCACGGTCGATGCCCGCCTGACCACCCTTTCTCTTCAGGGATTCCTGAAGAAAGGCGAAGACAAACAGGGGCGCAGGGTGGTGGTCCGGGATCCGAGTCCCCTCCCCGATGCGCTCTTTTCGGGCGTCGACGCGCTCTTCTTCTCCGAAGAGGATCTCGCCCTCTTCGGATCCCCGGAGCTCCTCGAACGCCTGCGCGGACTGGTCCCTCTCGTCTTCGTCACCGCCGGGGAGGCTGGCTGCACCATCTATCATGGACATCACCGTCTTGCCGCGGGGATCTACTCCACCGACCGCGTCGTGGACCCCACTGGAGCAGGCGACACCTTCGCCATGGGCACCTCCGTGGGCCTGGCCGCCGGACTCGATGCCGTCCAGGCCGCCCTCCTCGGTGCGGCCGCTGCGTCCATCGTGGTGGAGGCCAGGGGTTCCGAGGAGATCTCCCGGGTGCTCGAGGCCTGGGGCCGCTTCGATACCCTCTTGCAATCGTTGTAAAATTATCGTCAGGAGTTAAACGCGACCGTAGGTATCTTCGAGGCGGACGATGTCGTCCTCCCCGAAGTAGTCACCCAGCTGCACCTCTATAAAAACGAGGTTCTTGGAGGCATGGGTGTTCTTGATGCGGTGGACCTCACCCTTGGAGATGGTGATGTTGTCCCCCTTCTTCACCAGGAAGGCGGTGTCTCCCAAAGTCATGAGCCCCTCGCCTTTGGCGACGGTCCAGTGTTCTTCCCGGCGGTGATGCTTCTGCAGTGAGAGCTGCTCTCCGGGGAAGACCGTGATGACCTTGGTCTGTGTAAACTCCGAGATGAACAGGGATTTATAGAAACCCCAGGGCCGCTGGGCCAGTTCGAACTGCCGCTTCTTCTTGTCCAGGGCGAAGAAGTCCAGACTGAAGTGATAGGTGATCTCCTCGAGGACCACGGCGTGGAACTGGTCCCGCGTGATGCAGTTGAGGAGATAGCCGTCGTGGGTCACGATGGGGATGAAGGAGACATCACTGTTCTGGAACCGGTCGATGACCGTCTCGAAGTTGTCGAAGGGAGAGAGCACGACGATGGGCCGCCGGGCGATCTCCTCCAGGTGGAAATCGAGGCTCTCACGAGCGATGAGCGCGCGCTGCACGTCTCGCTCCGTGATGGTCCCCAGGAGGAGCCCGTGGGCGTCCAGGAGGAGGAGAAAATCGTGACGGTTCTTCTGGAATCTCTTGAGGGCGTCGACGGGGGTGAGGGTGGTGGAGGCGCAGTAGGCGCTCACCGACGGGTTTCGCAGACTCGCTCGGTTTTCTTTTTGCTGCAGTGCGAGGTTGTTGACCGGAACCATCATCTCTCCCGCGGGGATTTGCCCCGTCTTGGGGCAATGCATGTTGCAAACAACATGCCCAAATCGGCACGGTGACCCTTTGAGCACAGTAAGTACTAGAACATACAGCGCAATTCAACGCAAAAAACTGGGTGTTTTTTTGCACGGTGCGTCAGCACTGCGCATATGTACAGTAAAAGCCCGGTTTCAGCAACGGTTTTTCCTCCCCAGGGAGCCTGTTTTCATTGGACCACCCGCCTCTCAAGGAGCCCTGCCAGATGATCCTCTCCTGATAAAACCCAAATGTTATGTGTATTTTTAAATGGATACACAGTTTATTCTCTTGTATTCCAAGCGGATATTTCACTTCCAGGTCCGTCCCGGCGGAGGGTGTGAAAATAGTATACGGTGTGAAAACCCTCCTTGGAGGCCCGCGCCTATTGTTTTGACCTTCCAACCCAGCAAATAATAATACATTACATAATGATAGATAAATACTGCACGCGTCTGCAACTCAATAAAGGTGTCAGAAATCACCCAGCGGTGACCTTTGGGGCCCCCTTCGTTTCGTGTCTGTGAGATCCTACAGCGTCAGCGCATCGTAGATGAGATAGGAATCCATCACATTCTTGATGATGGCATCGGAGGTCCAGGTGGCCCCGGACACGGCGTCCACGTCGCCGATGGCCGTATAGATCTCAGAGCAGTAGGGAGTGCAACTCTGATTGTAATCGGGCAACAGTGTCACGTCGTCGAAGAGGATCCCATCGAACTGATCGAAGAAGGATTCCCTGACCATGCTCCACCATGACTCATATTGCGAGATGGTCTCCACGGCCAGGGTAGACCCGGCACTGTCGATGCAGGTCATGGTGCCGATGCTGCTGTTGTATCCGTAGTGGCTCGTGAGGATCCCCACGCCCTGGATCGTACCTTCGGCGTTCCGGGCTACATACACCTCCTGCTCGTTCAGGAGCTCCAGCTCGTTGGTGCGACCGGGGAAGATCTTCTGCATGGCGTCCTCGGCGGACTTGTTCCGGTTGGCGGCCGTGGTGATCACCGTGGTGTTGTTGAGATTGTTCAACGTCGTGGTGTTGTTGGTGTTGCTGGTGTTGTTCGTGTTGTTGGTGTTGTTGGTGCTGCTGGTGTTGTTCACATTGCTGGCGTTGTTGAGATTGTTCGCCTCATCTCCCTGATCGTCGCAGGACGAGAACAGGAGAAGACCACTGAACAGCATGAAGAGAGGAAAACGTTTCATACACTGACTCCTGGGCCGTCATGCCACCAGGGCACCGGTATTGCGTTTCGTATCACTGAATACTCAACCGTGCAACCGGATCAGGAGAAAAATGAGCCATGGCGCGAAATAATGGGGTGGGGAGGAGGTCCCGGACGGAAGGTCCCGGACGGAAGGTCCCGGACCTCCACAATGGATCACCAGTTCTCTGCGAGGAGCTCGAAGTGTGCCTGGGGATGTGCACAGGCGGGGCAGGAGGCCGGGGCTTCCTTGGCTTCGGCGATGAATCCGCAGTTGCGGCAGCGCCACATGACGGGCTCTTCCTTCTTGAAGACCGTCCCCGCCTCCACATTCTTCAGGAGGCCGAGGTAGCGATTCTCGTGCTGTTTTTCAGCAATGCTCACCATCTCGTAGACCTTGGCCACGGCCTCAAAACCTTCTTCGCGGGCCTTGGCGGCGAAGGCGGGATACAGCTCGGTCCACTCCTCGTGCTCGCCCATTGCGGCCGCGCGGAGGTTCTCCATGGTGGTACCGATCACACCGGCGGGGTACATGGCGGTGATCTCGACGCCACCCCCCTCGAGGAACTTGAAGAACCGCTTGGCGTGTTCCTTCTCCTGATCCGCTGTCTCCTCGAAGATGTCGGCGATCTGCACATAGCCCTCCTTGCGGGCAACGGAAGCGAAGTAGGTGTACCGGTTGCGGGCCTGGGATTCGCCGGCGAAGGATTTCAGCAGGTTCTTTTCGGTCTCGGTGCCTTTGATCTGGGGCATTTCAATCTCCTTTTTCAAGATTCCCCCATCAGGGGGAGGTTATGGTTCGATGTATGATGACAGTGGGAGCACAGTCCCCTGATTTCAACGTGAACGGACCGCACGGCGGACACGCGGTCCGTGAGTTCTTCGAGGAGCGGCGCCTCTCCGGATGCGGCGAAGCAGTCCATGATCTCGCCACACTCGAGGCAGATGAAGTGGTGGTGGGTGATGGCCATGGAGTCGTACCGGGCCCCGCCCCGGGGGTGGGTCAGCCGCATGACCAGCCCGAGCTCCTCGAGGGTGGCGAGGGTACGGTACACCGTATCCATGGACAGGGACGGCATCCGGCGCCGGACTCCCTCGAAGATCGTCTCTGCGCTCGGGTGTTCCCTGCTCTCGGCGATCTCCCGGAAGATCTCCACCCGCTGATGGGTCACTCTCAGCCCCTTCTCCCGGAAGAAAGCCACGGGATCGATATCTTGTCTTTCCACCAGGAACTGTGAGCGGATCATACACACCTTCGCGGGTCTGCGCCTGCTTGGGTCGTTAATAGGAATATTTCTTATTAAACACAGCTCGCAGAGCAACGCAAGGGAAAACCACCCCACCCTAAAAATATTCCTGATGCGGGGCCACCCAACGAATACCTCAGATCACCAAAACCCTCCCGCCCCGCTCATTGCTTTTCGGTCAATATATCGTAAAGACAGCTCTTTTCATTCAATGCCCGGGATCATAATGCGTTGACGGGAGCGCAGGTCTGGAGGTCCACGCACTGGTAGCACCCATCGACGATGACCGCCGCGGCGCCCTCACCGCAGTCGGGGCGCAGGGTATTGCACAGCGCCAGGGGTTCCGTTTCGCAGCCGTGAGGAGCGCACCCCGCCACACAGTCGGCAAGCAGAGACCCCGATGAGGTCGCACAAAAATCACAATATTCCAAGTGATTGCATTCCATATCGGTCTCGCACCCTGGGGTTCCCCAGGGTTCGCAGGTGATCGCGTTCACGCAGGCGTAGCACTGGTTCTGCCATGCGAGGATCTCGTCCTCGGCGCACACGGGCTCCACCATCTCGCAGCTGGGGGTGGTCCCGTCGTCACAGGTGGAGTCACGCACGGGTTCGCAGGTGGAGAGGTCCACGCAACTCCAACATCCGTCGGAGACGATGGCGGTAGCGCCGGCGGCACAGTCCGGGCGTGCCCGGTTGCAGGTGAGGGCCGACCAGGTCGCGCAGGGCTGATCGAGACAGGCCGCCACGCAGTCGTCACATTCGGGACAGGAGCTCGTGACGCACATGTCGCAGTACTCGGTCAGCGCACAGTCGCCGTCGAGCACGCAACCAGGCTGGCCCCAGGGCATGCAGGTCGCCGGGTTGACGCAGATCCAGCATTCGTTCTGGATGGCCGGGATCTCGTCGAGGTCGCATTCAGGCTTGTTCGATTCACACAGCACATCGGTGCCATCATCACAGATGGTGTCGCGTATGGGCGGCTGACAGGTCTCGGGGTCGACACAGGAGTAGCAGCCGCCTATCCAGGCGATGATGTTGGGTGCGAAGCAGGATGGCTCTTCCAGGAGGCAGGTGGGAAGACTCCCGTCATCACAAACGGGGTTGTGGTTGGTGGTGTTGCTGCTGTTGTTTACATTATTTACATTGCTGGAGTTGTTGGTGTTATTGGAGTTGTTGGTGTTATTGACGTTGTTGCTGCTGCCGACGGTGTTGTCGTCGCAGCCGGCAAGCCAGAGGGTGAGGGTGGCGAGGATGGCGACAAAGATTTTCATGAACCGCTCTCCTTTTCTGTAGGGTGTCACTGCTTTTGTTATTGCATCAATATAAATTTTAACAAGTATTTATTCTGTTTTTTCCATTTTTTCAATACGCTCCGGAAAATATTTTCTTACATCATCCGCTCCATGATGCCAAAATCCCTTTGCATCCCGCACCTGATATCGTAGAACTGCAGCACACCACACCAGGAGTCTCCGATGTTTGCCTACGAAAAACCTGACAACCTCGTCTCCTCCTTCGAGGCGACCCGACGCATCCACCCCGACAACGACTTCATCGGCGCTAAGGACGCCTCGGGGACCTACCGCTACAAGACCTATCGCGAGCTTGGGGAGCGGGTGGACAGTCTCAGGGCGGGGCTCGCCGGCCTTGGCGTCGTCCCAGGCGACACCGTGGGCATCATCGCCAACAACCGGACAGACTGGTTCGTCGCCGCCATGGCCACCTACGGTCGTCGCGCCGCCTTCGTCCCCATGTACGAGTCGGAGCTGGAGAAGCTGTGGCATTACATCATCAAGGACTCCAAGGTGAAGGTCCTCATCGTCTCCACCCGCGCCATCCAGGAGATCGTCTCCCCCTTCCTCATCACCGTCGAGACGCTGGAGCGGGTCTTCGTCATCGATGACGTGGATTCCCCCGACTCCCTGGCCGAGCTGGAGAAACAGGGCGCCCTCACTCCCGTGGAGCCCCTCACGCCAGACCCCGTCGAGGTAGCCAGCATCGTCTACACTTCGGGGACAACCGGAGATCCCAAGGGCGTCATGCTCACTCACGGCAACATCACCTCCAACGCCCGGGCCGGATGGCGCCTGTATCCCTTTTTGGGGCCCGACTCGGCCTCCATCTCCATCCTCCCCTGGGCCCACAGCTACGGTCTGACCGCCGAGCTCTTCTGTTTCATGCAGTTTGGCGGACGAATCGGCATCATGCAGAGCGTAAACACCCTCGCCGCTGACATCGGGGCGGTGAGGCCCACCATCATCATCGGGGTGCCGCGGGTCTTCAACAAGATCTACGAGGGGCTCATCAGGGCCATGGACGAGAAGGGCGGCCTGGCCAAGAAGCTCTTCTACTGGGGAATTGAGAACGGGATAAAATGTCGCACCCTCAAGGACGCAGGAAAGAGCCCCCTCCTGTGCGCGGCCAACCACAAGCTGGCCGACGCCATCGTTTTCTCCAAAATACGTAAAAAATTCGGCGGCAACATCCAGGCCTGCCTCACCGCCAGCGCCGCCATCAAGCCGGAGGTCATCGAATTCTTCCTGGCCCTGGGGATCCCTCTGTACGAGGCCTACGGCCTCACCGAGACCTCCCCTGCCCTCACCATGAACGCGCCGGGCGCCTACCGCATCGGCACCGTGGGGCGCGCCATCGAATTCGTGGAGTTGGCCATCGACCGCAGCGTCATCGAGGATGAAACCGAGGACGGGGAGATCCTCGCCTTTGGACCCAACGTCATGAAAGGCTATCTGGGTAAACCCACGGACACAGCCAAGGTGGTCACCCCCGACGGATGGGTGCGCACGGGAGACCGCGGGTATCTGGACAAGGACGGATACCTCACCATCACCGGGCGGATCAAGGAACAGTACAAGCTGGTCAATGGAAAGTATGTCTTCCCGGCCTCCCTTGAGGAGGCCATCACCCACAACCCCTATATCGCCAACGCCTTCGTCTACGGTACGGGCCAAAACTACAACGTCGCCCTCATCGTCCCGGATTTCGAAGCCCTCGCCCCCCTGGCCATCAAGAAGAACATCTCCACGGAACCCGCGGAGATGATCAAGCACGAGGCCATCACGGCCTTCCTCCTGCGGCAGATCAAGAAATCTCTGGAGGGGGAGTTCGGCCACTACGAGATCCCCCGGAAGATCCTCCTCTCACCGGAGCCCTTCACCGTGGAGAACGGGGTCCTCACCCAGACCCTCAAGACCAAACGGCGGATCATCCTGGAGCGCTACGGTGACGCCCTGATGTCGCTCTATGGTGAGTGACGTGACCTGAATTGGGTTGCCATTTCCCCATGGAATCCCCATTATGGGAAAATGGAACCGACCC
>QKIM01000127.1 GCA_003249585.1 Deltaproteobacteria bacterium | reverse complement strand
AAGGATTCCAAAAAGCCTGTCGACAAGGCCATGAAGGCCCCCGGCAAGACCATGGACGCCCCCAAGCCCATGGACGCCGACAAGGGCGCGATGAAGGTTGAAAAACCCGCCGGCGACCTCAAAG
This sequence comes from Deltaproteobacteria bacterium, assembly GCA_003249585.1. GTDB lineage: Bacteria > Myxococcota_A > Polyangia > HGW-17 > HGW-17 > SZUA-580. The sequence goes on along the minus strand of QKIM01000127.1, from coordinate 7,983 downwards.
ACGCTCCCGAGATCGAGTGGACTGGATACAAGAAGACCAAGCTGCACGTCAAGTCCATCGCCAAGTCCGAGCTGTGGTTCTATATGGCCTCCCTCTCCAGCTCCGACAGCGGTCCCCTGACCCTCAACGTCTCCACTCGGGAGCTCCCCGCGGGGACTACGGTGACCATCGGCGACAAGACCTACACCGTGGACAAGCGCAAGTACGGATATTTCAAGCATTCCGTCAAGGACATCATGGGGAATCTGCCTCTCTCCAGTGTGTTCCACAAGCGCTCCTACAAGAAGAAATACGTGAGCCTCGGCCTCAAGGTCAAGGTGGCGCTCCCTGGCTTCAAGCCCATCGTCGCCGACGTCCCCGCCATCGACCCCTCCTCCTCGGTGAAGAACTACATGCGCGAGGTCGAGGACGGCAAGGTGCTCTTCAAGGGTGAGCCCAAGTACGACGGCAAGGTGCGCAACCTCATCGTCGCCACCAAGTACGGTTCTCCCTACGTCGCCGGCAAGGGCGACAAAATCTGGGACCTCGACCTCGTGGCCGTGGTCAACGACGAGCCCTCCAAGAAGGTCATCAAGTGCAAGATGACCATCAAGAAGAAACCCGTTCAGGTCGACGTGACCCTCATCGACGCCAAGGTGACCATCTACAATCGCCACACCGGCGAGAAGGTCTCCTCCGAAGTGGTCAAGCACGGCGGCAAGTGCCCCTACTACGCCTCCGTCAAGAAGGACAACACCGCCACCCACACCATCGACACCCGCGACCTCGAGAAATGGGCCGACAAGGCTTTCAAAAAGTTGAAGAAATAGCTCCCCTCACCGGTTTCGTCAGGAAGATTCACATCTCGTAGGTGGACAGGGGGTCGACACAGGGATCGTAGACGCAGGCCCCTCGCACGCCGCAGGCCATGGAGGAGCACTCTTCATCGATCTCACAGCTCTCGCCGATGCCTTTCTGGACGTGGCACAGATCGTCATCTCCGCAGTAGTGGCCCATCCAGCAATATTTCTCCATTCCGAGCTGGAGACAGTCATTCCCCTCGATGGGCATGCGGGTGCAGGTATTGATGAAGGGGATGCAGAACTCCCGGGAGCCAACGTCGCAGACGTTGACGGCGTCGCATGACTCGTCCGTCCCTACGATGGTGACTGTCCGGCACTGCCCGAGGACGGGGTCACAGCCGGATCCCGGGGCGCACCTGGCCGTGGAGGGATCTTCGTCGTCACAGTTGGCGCCGGGGGTGAGCCAGGCGCGGCAGGTGCCTTCGCTGAGGCCTGAGGGAATCACGCAGGAGAGCCCGAAGGCGCAGTGCTCGTCCTCGGAGCAGGCGCCGCCCAGATCGCTGGCCTGCTGACTGCCGCAGGTGTTGATGAACCGGTGGCACACCAGCCCGAAGTTGCACCCGGCGTTCTCGGTGCAGGCGCCGCCCTGGGTCGACGTCGCCGTGCAGACACCGGAGTTGGGGCAGGTCTGCTGGGAGTTGCAGTAGCCGGACTGGCACTGGAAATGGGAGACACAGTGCTCCCCGTCGGCAAGTCCGCCGCTGAGGATGCGGCGGCATTCGGCGAAGTTGTCGTAGTATTCGCCGCACTCCATTTGAGGGAGGTAGTACAGGCAGGCGTTGTAGTCCTGCTGGCTGATGGCGGTGCCCCCTTCCTGAATCACGTACTTGATCTCATTGAGGAGGAGGAGATCCGCCAGGATCCCGAAGGCGTCCCGGCAGGCCGCCTCGGACTCGAGATAGGGCGTGTCGAGATCTGAGCACTCCACAAAGTGGTGGCAGGTGATCTCCTTCATATCCCCCTCCAGTTCCGCGACGGCGGCGTCGACGTCGAAGGTGCCGTTGTTGTCGTTGTTTCCGTCTGCCCCGCCCGCACAGGCGGTCAGGGTCGTGGCGGCGGCGAGGAGGAGGCTGAGAAGAAGGGTGCGCATGGGTCTCTCCTGGGGCGGGTGGATTGTTCTGCGTTGCCCGGGTGGTTCACTATACCACAGCCATGGGAGCCGACCCCAGCCATAATGCGACAGTGATCCCGGGGCCTGGCCGAAAAGTGTCCACATGAGCGCGAAGATCTGGTACGAAGAGAGATATCTCTCTGGACCGAGGAGGCACCCATGTCCCTGAACCATCACCCCTGTAACCGCCGTCTTGCCCTGATACTCCCCATGCTGTTTGTGGTCCTGGCCTGCGAGGAGTCCGGCAAGCCCCAGAAGGATCCCGTCGACAAGCTCATCGAGGACAGCTCCAAAGAGCTGTCCAAGGAGATCAAGCAGGGGTTCAAGGATCTGCGCAGGGAGACCCTCAAGGAGACAAAGAAGATCACCGAGGACGCCCTGCGTGAGGTCAAGAAGGCCAAGAAAGACGCTCTCCAAGAGTTGAAGAAGGCTGGACACGAAACGGAAAAGGCCAGGCATGAGGCGGGGATGGCCCTCTCGGATGCCTACTCGAAGACGAAATCGGAGGCCGCCCAGCTCAAGAAGAAGACGGGTGAGGCTCTCGACCTGAAACGTCGGTACAACGACGCCAAGGAGGGTGTCTCCATGGCGGTGGAAAAAGTGCAATGATTCTGAGGCGGTATGACGTGAGTGGAACTTTTCACCCACGAGGGAAAGCAAAGCTCTGCGTCACCTGACAAATTGTTGTACGAGAACAACAGGATATAAAAGAACACACATAGCGTTTGACACAGGGGACCAATCAGTTATGGTCACGGTGCGTGAAACGCAGGAAAGGAGTTATGCGATGCTCGAATTCAGGTTCCATGGACGGGGTGGACAAGGGTCCGTAACCTCGGCAGAACTGCTCGCAATAACAGCGGTTTCCGATGATAAGTTCGCTCAGGCTTTTCCTTCTTTCGGTCCCGAGAGGCGCGGCGCTCCGGTGCAGGCATTTGCCCGCATCAGCGACGACAGGATCAGGATGCGGAGCAAGGTGTATGAGCCCAATGTCGTGCTCGTCCTCGACTACTCGCTGATCTCAATCGTTGATGTTACCCAGGGGCTCGTCCCCGACGGTCTCCTGGTGATCTCCTCGGGGCTCCCCGTAGAGAAGGTCCGCCAGGACACCGGCTGGAAGGGGCGGCTCGCCGTCGTCGACGGGGTCAACATCGCCATGAAGCACATCAAGCGGCCCATCAACAACACGGTCATGCTCGGCGCCCTCATCAAGGCCTCCGGCTGTGTCTCCTTCGATCATATGAGGAAAGCCGTCGAGGACCGGTTCGGGCGGATCGCCCCGGTCAACCTCGCGGCTATGACCGAAGCATTTGATACCGCAACCATTTCGGAAGGAGCTTAATGATGGAGAAACATCCCTTTGAGCTGACCTGGAAAGAGATTCCCCTGGGCTTCGTCCAGACCGATTATATGTCCTGCCTGAAGAACCACACCGGCTCCTGGCGGTCGGAGCGTCCCATCTGGGACGAGAGCCACTGCATCAAGTGCGGTGTGTGCTACATCTTTTGCCCCGAGGCTTGCATCGAGCAGGACGAGAAGGGTTACTTCCACGCAAATCTTGATTACTGCAAAGGGTGCGGCGTGTGCGCGCAGGAGTGCTGGACCGGCTGCATCAGCCTGAAACCGGAGGAATAACACATGGCGAAGCGTAAAGGTATAGAGAGTTCAATAGCTTTGGCTGACTCCGCCGCTATGTGCCGGATCGAAGCCATTTCCGCGTATCCCATCACCCCGCAGACCCACATCGTCGAGCACCTCTCCGAGTGGGTCAACGACGGCGAGCTGGAAGCCGAGTTCCTCCCCGTGGAGTCCGAGCACTCCGCGATCTCCGCGGCCTGCGGCATGTCTGCCGTCGGGGCCAGGACCTTCACGGCCACCTCCTCTCAGGGACTGGCGCTCATGCACGAGATCCTGTTCCTGACGGCCTCCCTGCGGCTGCCCATCGTCATGGCCGTCGCCAATCGCGCTCTGGCAGGCCCCATCTCCATCTGGAACGACCACTCGGACATCATGGCCGAGCGGGACATCGGCTGGGTGCAGATCTTCGCCGAGAACGGCCAGGAGTGCTTCGACCTCGTTCCCCTGTGCTTCAAGGTCGCCGAGGACAAACGTGTTCACCTGCCCATGATCCTCAACTTCGACGGATTCATCGTGTCCCACATGATCGAGCCCATCGAGTACTGGGAGCAGGCGCAGTTCGACAACTATCTCCCGGCCTATGACCCCCAGATCAAGCTCGACATCCGCAACCCCAGCATGATGGGGGCCGTGGGCGTCCCGGAGATCTATTATGAGGTGAAGATGGGGCAGCACCAGGTGCTCCTCGACTCCAAGGTCGTCGTGAAAGAGGCCCTCGAAGCTCTTGAGAAGCAGTGCGGCCGCCGCTACGAAGTGGTGGAGTCCTACCGCGCCGACGACGCCGACGTGGTCATGGTCCTTCTGGGCTCCCTGGTGGAGACCTGCATGACCGCTGTCGACAACCTCCGTGCCAAGGGCCTCAAGGTCGGTATCGTCCGTCCCCGCCTCTGGCGTCCCTTCCCCACGGAAGAGTTCATCGAGTCCCTGGGCGACATCCCTGTTCTGGGTGTGTGCGATCGGTCCTACACCTTCGGCGGCGCCCATCATCCCCTGGCCAGCGAGATCAAGTCTGTGCTCTACGGGTCGGGCAAGGCCCCCAAGATCTGTGAGTACATGATCGGCATCGGCGGCCGCGACATCCGGGTCGAGGAATTCGAGCAGATGTTCATGCAGCTCCTCGAGGTCAAAGAGAATGGGAAGGATCTTCCCATCCAGTACGTGGGGGTGAGGTCATAATGGAAAAGTTCAATGTTTTCGCATCCAAGTTAATCCCTGAGGCGGAACTCTTCTCCCCCGGTCACAAGGCCTGTCAGGGGTGCGCGCCGGCGCTGGCGCTGCGCTACCTGCTCAAGGCGGCCGGCCCCAACACCATGGTCGCCAACGCGACAGGGTGCATGGAGATCATTTCATCTGCCTATCCCGATATGGCCTGGGGCGTCCCCTGGATTCATGTGGCCTTTGAGAATGCTGCCGCAGTGGCCTCCGGCCTCGAGTCCGGCATCAAGATCATGCAGAGAAAAGGGAAGCTGGAGAAGGGACACATCAACGTCATCGCCGTGGGCGGCGACGGCGGTACCTTCGACATCGGTCTCCAGGCGCTCTCCGGAATGCTGGAGCGCGGGCAGGATGTCCTCTACCTCTGCTACGACAACGAGGCATACATGAACACGGGTATCCAGCGTTCGTCCGGTACCCCTATCTTCGCCTCCACCACCACGTCTCCCGCGGGCAAGGCCATCCCGGGCCAGCGGACCTTCAAGAAGGACCTGGCGGGGATCGCCGCGGCCCACAACGTCACCTACGTTGCCACGGCCTCCGTCGCCTATCCCTTCGACTTCATGGAGAAGGTGCAGAAGGCGCTCGCCACCCCGGGCTCAAAGCTCATCCACATTTTCGCCCCCTGTCCCACGGGATGGCGCAGTCAGCCCAAGGACATCATCAAGCTGGCTCGTCTCGCCGTGCAGACCGGCCTCTTCCCGCTCTATGAATTCACCGGCGGGAAGTATTCCATGAGCCTCGATCTGCCCTTCCTGAAGCCTGTGACCAACTACCTCAAGCTCCAGGGACGGTATCGCCACCTCACCGAGGACATGATCAACATCATTCAGGAAGATCTCCATCTTCGCTACGAATGGCTCCAGGGGCTGGCCGCCCTGTCCCATCAGGAGGAGGCAAAATAATGGATACTTCGAAAATCGACGCGATCATCGAACGGAACAACTCCGACGAGACGGCCATTCTGGCCATCCTGCAGGACATCCAGGGCGTGTTCAACTATCTCCCCCGCGAGGCCATGGAATACGTCGCCAAAAAGATGGAAGTCCCCTTCTCCCGTATCGCCGCCCTGGCGACCTTCTTCTCCTCCTTTGCGCTTGAAGAGCGCGGCAAGCATATCGTCACCGTCTGCATGGGGACCGCCTGCCACGTCCGCGGAGCGCCGCGTGTCCTCGAGGAGATCGAGCGCGAGCTGGACATCAAGAACGGTGAGACCACGGAAGACAAGAACTTCACCATCGAGACGGTCAACTGCGTGGGCGCCTGCGCCCTCGGGCCACTGGTCATCGTGAACGGCGACTACCACGGCAACATCTCGACCTCCGGCGTCGCCGACATGATCAACCAATACAAACCGGATGCGCAGGCATAGGGGGTGAATCAGATGGCTACATTCACATCTCCAAAAGATCTGGAACAGAAAATTACCGAACTGAAGGCCGCGAGGCGTCCCGATCGTAAATACATCTCCGTCTGCGGCGGCACCGGCTGTCTCGCCGGCGGCGGCACCAAGGTCCACGAGACCCTGTGCCAGGCAGTGGCAGACAAGGGCATGGACATCGAGGTCATCCGCACCGGCTGCCACGGCTTCTGCGAGCGCGGGCCCCTCGTGGTCATGAACCCCGAGGGCGTCCTCTATCAGAAGGTCAAACCCACGGATGTCGAAGATATCCTCGAGAAGACCGTGAAGACCGGCGAGGTGCTCTCCAAGCTCCTTTACCGCGACGAAGACAAGAACGTCTTCGAGAAGGAGAAGGACGTCCCCTTCTACAAACATCAGCAGCGCATCGTCTTCGAGAACAACGGGCACATCGACCCCGAGAACATCGACGACTATCTGCTGGCCGACGGCTATCTCGCGCTGGCCAAGTGCCTCACGGGTATCTCTCCCGACGACGTGGTAGACATGGTCCTCAAGTCGGGGCTGCGCGGCCGCGGTGGCGGCGGATTCCCCACGGGTGTGAAGTGGAAGTCCTGCCGCAAGGCCAAGGGTGACGTCAAATACGTCATCTGCAACGCCGACGAGGGTGACCCCGGTGCGTTCATGGACCGCTCCATCATGGAGGGGAACCCCCACTCCGTCATCGAGGGAATGGTCATCGGCGCCTACGCCATCGGCTCCTCCGAGGGATACATCTACATCCGCAACGAGTACCCCCTCGCAGTCAAACGCGTGGAGAAGGCACTGGCCCAGGCCCGTGAGCGCGGTCTCCTCGGCAAGAACATCCTCGGAACCGACTTCTCCTTCGACATCAAGATCAACCGAGGCGGCGGCGCCTTCGTGTGCGGCGAGTCCACGGCGCTCATGATGTCCATCGAGGGACTGGTCGGGCGTCCTCGTCCCAAGTACATCCACACCGTCGAGGCGGGTCTGTGGGACAAGCCCACCAACCTCAACAACGTGGAGACCTGGGCCAACGTCCCCCACATCATCAACAAGGGTGTGGAGTGGTTCACCTCCATCGGCACCGGCGACGTCTCCGAGAACCCCTGGGGCGGCTCCAAGGGCACCAAGATCTTCTCCCTCGTGGGCAAGGTCAACAACACGGGCCTCGTGGAAGTACCCATGGGCATCACCCTTCGGGAGATCGTTTACAATATCGGTGGCGGCATCAAGGACTCCAAGCGTGGTCGTACCTTCAAGGCCATCCAGACCGGCGGTCCCTCGGGTGGTTGCATCCCCGCCGAGCACCTCGACTCCCCCGTGGACTTCGACACCCTCACCGAGCTGGGCTCCATGATGGGCTCCGGCGGCATGATCGTCATGGACGATCACACCTGTATGGTCGAGGTCGCCCGCTACTTCGTGGACTTCCTCCTCGACGAATCCTGCGGGAAGTGTACCCCCTGCCGCGAGGGCCTGCGCCGCATGAGCCAGATCCTCAACCGCATCGTTGTGGGCGAGGGCAGTATCGAGGATCTCGACACCCTCGAGTCCCTCGGAAAGACCATGGAAGACGCAGCCCTCTGCGCTCTCGGCCAGACCGCTGCCTATCCCGTCCTCTCTACGGTCCGCTATTTCCGCCAGGAGTACATCGACCACATCGAGAAGGGGTACTGTGCCGGTAAGCAGTGCACCAGGTTGATCCGGTACGCCATCTCCGACGCCTGCACGGGGTGCACCCTCTGCGCCCGCAAATGCCCCACGGGAGCCATCACCGGCGAGAAGAAGGGGCT
>QKIM01000173.1 GCA_003249585.1 Deltaproteobacteria bacterium | reverse complement strand
GAGCACCAGGACCGCCGGGATGAAGGGCAGAAGGCTCATGAAGGAACGGACCATGCAGCCCCCGAGGATGAGGAACAGCACCAGCGCCAGGACGAGCCCGCCGCCCAGGAAGAGCCTCTGGTTCTCCCCCATGTAGGAGAGGTAGCGGGCGCGGATGGTGGGACCGCCCAGGAGCTTCACGGTGCGGCCTGGAGCGGCGAGCGCCTTCACCTTGGGACCGAGCTTTTTGAGGACTTTCGCCCCGGCGCCGTCCACGTCCTTGATCTTCTCGGGGACCACCCCGCTGAAGAGGTAGACGTCCTGGGCGGGGTTCCACAACACCCCCGAGTAGGAGAGCTCCCCGGCGACCTTCTTGAGGGGCGCGAGGGTGAACGCCTTCTCGTCGTCGAACTTGAGCCCGGCGATGCTGTTGCCGAACCAGGCCACGTGGGTGAGACCCTCTTTCTTCATGGCCTCGGCCAGGTCGGCCATCTGCCGGTAGGTGGCGTAGTCCAGCTTCGGCTGCTTCCACAGGATGGTGATGGCCCGGTCCTGCCCTGGAAACTGCTTCTTGAACCGCTCAAAGGTTTTGTGCTGCTCGGAGTCGTTGGGAAGCGGACCGGGGTCGAGCCCCATGACCAGAGGCACCATGGCCCCGCAAAGGACCAGCACGGCGGCGATGACCCACCAGCGGCGGGCGACGAAGAGTTCGAAGAGTCGTTTCGAGTTCATGGTCAGGCAGTCTCCTGTTGTATGGACGTTCCCCAAAAGGGGAAACGTATTGCTTACGGCTCGTGTGGTACGCCGACCATCCTTACCCGTCACCCCCTTGAAAGGCAATTATATTCTCGGTTATTTCAGTGAACAGCCGCGTCGGGAGCGGGAGCGGCCGGCCGAATTACCCTGCGCAGCCGATCCCAGTCCAGCCGCCTGAGGAACTTCGGCAGGTTCTTCCAGACGCGGTGGTACCCGAACCCCCCGCCTTTCATCTCGGCGATGGCCTCCTCCACCCGCCAGCCCTGTACCACCACCCGATACACCGCCACCATGAGCCCTGTCCGGTCCGCGCCATGCTGACAGTGGACCAAGACCGGCGTCCGCGCCGGATCAGTCACCACCTTCAAAAAGGCGATCACATCCTCGACCTCGGGGTGCCAGGCCTTCACGTGAAGATGGACATACCCAAGCCCCGTCCCCGCTAGCGCACCCCGGTCCGAGTGCAGCGAGCGCAGGTTCACCACGGTCTTGATGCCCAGGGCCCTTGCCTCCCGCATGCCCTCGGCCGTGGGCTGGGCGCTCCGATAGAGGGAATCGGAGACCCGGTGCAGGTTGGGCAGCCCTGGCCTGGACAGCTTCGGCGCCCAGGTCGACGATCTCGTCGCCTGTGCCGCTCCCCCCGCACTGGAGGTGTCGTCACTCTCCGACCGCGACGCACACGCCGTGAAGACCACGACCAAAACCACTATCTGAAGCGTGTTTTTCATGCTGCCACCATCCTCGTCAATCACCAGCCATCTATTCCGTACCCTGAATCCACAGCCTGGCTTCGGCCAAATTAGTGACGGCCCGAAAAAGCCTCTCTGCAGATGTTCCAGTAATCATTGTTTCAGCGGCTCTCCATCCCATTCTTTCCAAGGATTCAACCGGCTGTACAGAAAAAAACGACAGAAGTCGGCCCCCCTGATTCGGTCTCCTCCATGGACTGTATATTCATGGGCATCGGCAGCACTGATGGTCCTCCGTCCCCCGGTGGCAACTTCAGTTTCAGTACTACTTCGGATTTTCCTAATGGGTCCTTATGGATTCTCTCAGTTTCATCATTTCAGTCTTTATCTTTCCATAAAGATCACGAATCCACTTGGGCGTATTTGGCATGTCCTTGGGGGGACAGGCCACACCAAGTCTTTCAAATTCTGGAAGAAGACGGCTCCGAACGGCGGGGCCGTACTGTTTCGTTGTTGATGGTCGCGGTCGCGGCAGCCCTGGGATTGTCACGCTCCAGATGAATCTCCTGGGCTGGAAAATAGATCCTCCTGTACGCTCCGACCGTCTCTTCGGGGGACAAGCCCTCCTGGGCCCTGGCGATTGCCCGATTGAGCGCCGCATCAAAGCTGCACTCGACCCAAATTGACAGATCATAGCAGGACTGGAAGGCTCGCTTCAGCAAGTAGATACCCTCCAGCACAATCACATCGACCTCATGGAATTCATAAAGATGCTTTCGATACCTTGTCGCTGTCTCTTCAACAAAATCAGCCTCGAGACGCAACCCACGGCTATCGCGTAGTGGCTGGACCAGGGTCGAAAACAGCTCACTGAACCGGATGGCGTGGAGATAGAAGTGTTCCGCCGGGTTGTCGTCTGAAAAGCGTACCTGGGGAAGGTTCAACCATCCGTCGACATTGATGACGTCAGCACGTACCCCACGCGCTCGAAGCGCATGCCCGATTTTGTTTGAAACATACCCTTTTCCGCTTCCATCTATCCCCGTCACCGCCACGAGGACGCTCCGCCGAGCGGGAACCGCGCGGCGAACGTCGACTATCCTCTCGACAACAGTCTCTATACTGAAGGTTGGCATTCACGTGTTTCCCTCTCCATACTCATGTCTGGTTGCTGATGGTAGAGCAACATTTATTCTGCAAAATTGTGGGAGTGTCATTCGGCCTCCACAGTACGCGCTATCCTTGCTGGTACTGGGGGGCTTTGACATGGGGTGGATTTCATGGGAGATTGCGGTATCGAACACTGTGGTCCGTGGCCACGAGAAGCTGTACGTGAGGAGGTACGACCATGGCCATCCCCCCGGGGGTTTCCTGTTTTCCGCCTTTGATTCTGTGCATGGCGCTCCTTGGATGTCACACTCAGACGCCGAAGAACCCGCCCAAGAAGGCACCCGCAAAGAAGACGCCCGCTGCAAAGAAGCCTCCGGTGCTGCCCAAGACTCCGGTCCTTGCGCGCAGGGGCGCCTGGGCCTACCCCACGGCGTACAAGCAGTTCACGCGCTTCGTTGGAGAACTGAAAGCGGCCGAGAAAGCGCAAAAGCCCATCGACTCGGTGCTCACGCTTTGGTTCGGAGCGACTCCCACGGGCTGTACCCTGAAAAAGGGGGAGTGGTCCATCGTAGCGGTCCCCGGGACCGACTCCAAGAAGACGGAGCCGAGGCCGGCAGTCATCATCGGGGCCGACAAACCCCACAAACCCCGCCAGGGATACAGCTGCCGTCCCAACTACCCCATCGACGCCTGCGTGATAAGCCTGCAGAACACAGGAAAGGACTCCTGGGCGCTCTTTGCTGCAGGCGCCACCTTCCCCTTCCGCAGGACGACCAATTCCGACATGTTCACATGGGACCATCAGTGGAGATATTCCCTGGTGGAGCTGCGGCAGGATGAGAGCCCCTGCGTGGACGAGACTGCTGAAGAATCCGGCTACAAGAGCCGCATCGAGACCACCACTCTTTTGTGCTACAGGGGTGGGCGATTCTCCATCCTCACGGACTTTTCCACCGAATCCATGGAATCCGCAGACAGCTCCTCGAGCCGCTCCTCCTCCCACCACTGGGTCTCGGCAGGGAAAGGGTATTTCCTTGTGGTGACAGAGAAGTCCAGTTCCTCGAGCACGAACTCCACGGGAGGGCAACGCATGTCCGAGGAAGAGACCACCACCGTGTACGAGCTGGAGAAGGGGTGTGCTTCGCTGAGTCCTCTGACGAGCGGAGAGCTTTCGGGGCTCAGAAAGAAGCATCCCGACGCGGACCTCCCCGACCCTGCCCGTTTGCACATCCGGCGCAGCCATGAGCCTGAAGAGTGATTACCGGACCGGTGCGAGGGGGCGCAGGGTGAAGGCCGGAGAGGGGCTGGCCTCGATGAGCCCCAGGCGGATGAGCTGCTGCAGCGGCGCCGACAGGGCCGGGACCTGATAGAGGCTCCCGGCGTTGACCGAGATCAGCAGATTCAGGGGGCCCTCGCCACCCACCACCGGGGCAAGAGCGCTCCTGAGCCGTCGCACCTGCTCAGCCGCGGGAAGGCCCTTGAGCCCATGGAGCGCTTCTTTGGCCTCGGGAGGGAAGGTCACACCCATGGTGCGCAGTTGCCGGTGGATCTGGGCGAGCCCGACGAACTCGTCCCTGAGCCGCTGGGACTCCAGGGCGGCGATGGCCTCGAACCGGTCCCCCTCCTCCTCGCGGTCGGGGATGTTGACTACGTGCTGCTTGCTCCATACGCCGCCGGGGCTGGGGATGGCCGGGCGCAGGGGGATGTGGGGAATCTCGTCGCCGGGACCCTGCAGGGAGGCCACGGGGCTCATGGCACCGGCCGCTCCCGTGGAGCCCTCCACGGGCAGGGGGAAGAAGCCGCCGCCCCCGGGAATGAGGGCCAGGGCGAAGAAGTGGTCGGGATAACCGATCATCCCCTTCTGGGCCAGCCACCCGGTGACGGCGACGGCCGGCACTGAGAGGTGTCTGAGCAGCTCGATGGCCATGGTGTTGAGCTCGTAGCAGACCCCGCGTCCAAGGTAGTGGCGGCTCTTCCCAGCGTGCAGCAACTGCAGGTGGTGGTTTCCCTTGCCGCGCTTGAGTTTTGTCAGGGTCCGCCGCACCCGCTCCTGCTCCTTGAAGTGCAGATCGTAGATGTACCGCGACTGCACGAACTCCTGCACCGCCATGGCGCGCTCCCACAGGGTACGTCCCTGTTTTTCGACCCTGGCGAGCCAGGTCTGGGCCTCCACCGGGAGTTTGAAGCGCTTGAGGGACGGCCTGGTGAGCGGGGCGAGGGAGTCCGGTACGCGCCGCTCGTTCCCCATGGACGGGAGCTCCAGGAGCTCCACCTCGTAGCGTATGGACACCGGCTCGGTGGTACCCACGTTCATGAGGGTGACATGGGGGCGCGCGGTCACCTGCAGGGCTCCCTGCTCGCCATCCACCACCTCTGGCCACCGGGTCAGGCGGCTGTACATGGGCATGGGGAGGACGCTGATCCCGGGCACCACCGTCCCCTCGAAGACCACCGTGCGTCCCGAGGGGAGAAGATCCACGCCCGAGGCGAGGCTCCCGGGGACACCGCGGTCGGACCAGGACTGGCTGCGCTGATCGAAGGTGCCGCCGAGGACCCGCACCATGTAGTTGTACGGGGAGGGCAGTGAGGGCGGCGCGTAGGCCAGCCACGACGGCGGGCGGCGCCTCGAGAGCTCGCCAACGCTTCCGTGATCGGCCCAGAGCTGGGGAGGAATGCCCTCACCGGGAGTGAAGCAATTGGCGCCCTTCACGGCCCAGTCGGGGAGGTCCTCCCGGGCGCGGCCGGGTTCCGTGCCCCCACGCCCGAAGAACCGGCTCAGGATGCTCCGTGAGGGCTCCTCCCGAGGCTCGGGGTGTTCGTTGACCGAGTCATCTTCTTCATCGTCCTCGGGGGGAGAGAGCGTCCATGACCCGGGACCTGATCCAGAGTCTCGGTCGGGAGGGCTGTAGTCCTCCACCAGAGGAGGGGGACGCCGCACGGGGTCGTTCCCGAAGCGCTCCCCGAAGGTCGTCATGAGCTCCGCCAGATCTTCGCGGTCCGAATCCGTCATCTCGATGACCGCCGGAGAAGGCGCCCCGAAATCCCCGGAGGGGGACCCCGCCTCGGGGAGGGGCGCCAGCTCGGGATCGGCGACGTGGCCGAAGATCTCCGGGGGAATGTCGTTGATCGAAGACGCCGTGAGGATGGTCAGCAGCGCGTCGTCCATAGCCGCCCTCGCCGAGGCGACCCCAGCGGCCTCCCAGAGGAGAGGGACCAGCCGGCGGGCGCCCTGATCCTCGTCGGCGGGAAGGTCAGTGGTCATCCGCTCCAGGGTCTCGCGGTCACTCCAGGGTGAGAAGTCTGCCTCCCCAAGTTCGGAGAAGCGCTCCCGCAATTTTTCATGGATGCCGTAGTCGATGATGGCAGCCACCCGCTCCCGCAGCCCGTCCCCGGCCTGCGCCTCGGCGGCCTGGAGCGAGGCCCTGGGGAAGTGGCGGGAGTCCAGGTAGGCGGTCATCCGCTCCAGGGTACGCAGGGGGAGGGTGAGCTCCAGGATGTCCACGAGCAGCTCGCCGCCCCGCCCAGCGTAGACCGCTGGAACGAGGCCCTGGGCGAGGCCAGGCGTGTGCAGACGGGGCTCGGTCAGGACCGCTTCGTCCACCATGAGGGTCCCCCCCTCGCGGTCGTAGACGGCGTCCACGCAGCGGGTCACGGAGCCCACAGTGGCGAGAACATAGCGCACCTGCAGCCCTGCGTAGACGAGCACCTTCTTCTGGTCCGCCACGGCCTGGAGGCGGTCGTAGGACCACCCCGAGGGGTTCATCTCCTTTCTGTACCGCTCGATTCTGGGGAGGACAGCGCTCAGGGCGTCAAGCTGGGCGCACAGGACCTCGACATGCCCCTCCCAGCGGCCCGTGACGGGCTCCAGCGACTCTTCGGGCGCGATGGTGTACGCTTCCTGGATCCGCCGAATACCCATGAGCCGGTAGAACTTCGCGATGTCGCCGGCCTCGTCGGAGGGACCCTCGGGTGCCAGCAGGAGCTGCCCCAGCTCCCCGAAGAGCTCCTCGAGGGTCGGGGTGTCGCTGATGAAGAGGCGCCTGTCGGAGGCCTCCACGATGGTCATTTCGGCCCCGGGATCGCCCACGGGGCGTCCCAGCACGCAGGGGACGTCCAGGGCTATCCGCTGTCCCCGTGCGCCCAGGTAGGCGTAGCACCCGAAGAGCATCCTCGGGAGCGCGTGATCCCCGGTCAGGACCTCCTGGGGCCCACGCCGCCGCACCTCGGCACCGATCTCCTCGAGGAAACGCTGCACCGTCCGGGGCTCCACCTCCGAGGGAATCCCGAAGAGGGACGCCAGCGCCCCGCAGGCCTTCACGCCACGCTCCCAGTACCCACGCCGGGTCCCGAAGAGTTGCAGCGCACGGGTCCCCACCACGTCACGATGGTTGAACCACTCGCCGTCATCGGTGCAGATCCACCGGGCGTCGGCCAGGAGCGGGGTCAGGGCGCCGCTGTCGATGGTCCCCTGCCGCAGCCCCAGATCGAGCCACTGGTAGACCCTCATGGGGAGGATCCTCTGGGCCATGGCGCTGCGCTCCACGTGACGGATCACCTCGGGGAAGGTCACATCCCCGTCGGTCTTCAGGGGGAGCACCTCGAAGAGCTCGGGTCCCAGCAGCTCCTGGACCCTGGGGTCCGGATAGAGGTCTCCGCCGTCGCCGATGAGCACCTCCACCTCCATAGTGTGGTGATACAGCTCCCCGGGTCGCCTAACGCCTCCGCCGCGCGTGCGCACGAAGGCCGAGGCCTCCAGGGGCAGCTCGATGGCCTTCTCTCCCAGAGCACCCAACAGCGCCGCCATGGAGAGGGCGTCGTCCCCCGAGAGGGTCCCGCACAGCACGGCCTCAACCCGCTCCATGGGGGGCAGCTGCTCAATCTCCATGCGTCGAAGGGCCTCCAGGACCTCCCGCGGGTAGCGCTCCTCGCCCACCAGGTGGAGGGTCTCGCCAAAGAGCCGGTCCAGATGGGGCCGCAGCGCCGTATCGGGGACGAGACACTGCCCGAGGGGGATGAGGCCGCCCCGGACGGTCTCCAGGGGGACCTCCCCGTCCACGAGGACCGGGCGGCGGTGCTCGGCGGGGAGGGATCGCAGGATCCAGGCCAGCAGCCTGGCGGCCTCGTCGCGTTGCCCTCCCTCGCAGAGGCTGTGGTAACGCGGCAGGGCGTGCTCACGGACCACGGTCAGGGGGTCCGGTCGTCCGAGGCCCAGATGCCGCTCGAACAGCGAGATCAGGGCGGCGGGGATGGAGGGGTGGGGAGTCCAGTCCAGGCCGAGATCGGGCATGGCGGGGTCCGTGACCAGGGCCGTGGGGACCCTGAGGATACCGCTGCCCGTGGGGAAGAGGGGCAGCGCCCCGAGGACCTCGCGGCACAGGGGAGACGAGAAGATCTCCCCTTCCCGGGCCACGAGCCAGGTGTAGAACCAAAGTCGGACCTCCTCGCCGGACAGCTCCCCGAGATGTTCCGGGAGGGACTCGAACACCTCCTCCATGGTCACCCTGGGAAACCGGCCCAGGGCCTTTGGGTCCAGCGCTTCGGTGAAGGACGGCGCGGCCGTCTCCCTGGCCAGGCCCATGGCGTCGAGGAGAAAC
>QKIM01000434.1 GCA_003249585.1 Deltaproteobacteria bacterium | reverse complement strand
CAGGTAGGTGAGCAGCCCGTTCCAGCAGGCCCCCAGGCCCAGGGAGTGGGCCGCCAGCAGGAAGTTCTGCGTCGCGGCCGAGACATCCATCACGGGCGTCACGGCCCGCTGGTGGCAGGAGACGAGGATGACACAGGGAGCGCCGTAGAAGAGATGCAGGTCCCGGCTCTCTCCCATCTTGCGGAAATGGGGGTTGTCGCTGGAGAGGATGACCCGCTTGGTCTCGGCGTTGAGCGCGTCGAGCAGCTCCGCGCTGGTGATGACGGTGAAGTACCAGGGCTGCCGGTTGGTCCCGCTGGGGGCCCACTGCGCCGCCTCCAGCGCGGTCTCTATCAACTCGCGCGCGACGGGGTCCGGCTTGAAGGAGCGGGTGGTCCGGCGGCTCTTGATGTTCTCGATGACAGGGTTCATGTGGTCTCCTTGGGGGAGGGAACCTCAGCCCAGCTCCCGGGGGAGCGCCACCGTAAAGCGGGCGCCTCCCAGAGGACTTCGGTCGCAGGCGACGGTTCCCCAGTGCTTCTCCACGAGCCTGGAGACGATGGCCAGTCCCAGGCCGGTCCCCTGCTCCTTGGTGGTGAAAAAGGGCTCGAACAGCTTCTCGGCGGCATCCTCGGTTATCCCCGCCCCGTCGTCATCCACGGTGAGGACGCAGCGGGCGGGCTCGGCTTTGAGCGTCACGAGGACGCGTCGTGTGGTGGGCATCTCCAGGGCGTTGATCACGAGGTTGAAGACGACCTGACGCATGGAGTCGGGCTCGAGCAGGGCGAGGATCTCCTCATCGGGCAGGGTGAATTCCAGGGTCTTCTGCTGGGCCCGCTTGTCACCGCGGAGCAAGGTCAGGGTCTCATACAGGAAGAGTCCGAAATCCACCTCCAGCGCGTTGATGGGCCGCTGCCGGGTGTAGGTGAGCAGATCTCCGATGAGCCCGTTGAGGCGGGCGCTCTCGGAGGTGACGATCTCGAAGAGCTCCGCGACGTCGCCGGAGATGTCCTCGCCCAGCTCCCGGCGGATCATCTCCATGGACCCGGAGATGCTGGCCAGGGGGTTGCGGATCTCGTGGGCGATCCCTGCGGAGAGCCGGCCCAGGCTCGCCAGATGGTTCTGCCGGGCCATCTCCTCTTCCAGCTTCTCCTGTTCGGTCCTGTCCCGGATGAGGAGCACGTGCCCCAGCCGCTTCCCTGAACGCTTCAGGGCCGTGAGCGAACACTCCAGTTGAAGGTCCTGCCCGTCCCGGGACACCACCACCCGCCGGTCACGCAGCCCCAGGTCGAAGATCTCGCGGAACTCGTCTCCGAGCTCTCTGACATGGACCTCCCCGCGGACCATGGGGCCCAGAATCCGCTCCGCGGCGCGATTGGCCATGAGGATGGTTCCCGCGCCATCCAGGGAGAGCACGCCGTCGGCCAGGGAGTTCAGGATGTCCCGGTGCCGAAACTTGAGATCGATGATCTCCTTCTTGGCGGTCTCGACGACGGTCTCGGTGAGGGCCAGCCGGCGGGACAGGTAGATGGAGAGCGCCGACACCGTGGCGAAGGCGGCCGCGTTGAGACTGAGCCGGCGGACCAGATCCTCCGTGGCGATGTCCGTGGGCAGGATGTACTGCCCCCGAACCGCGGGCAGCCAGCCGGCGCTGCCGGCGATGCTCACGGCGAAGTAGAGGAAGAGCGCGATGAAGGTGAAGGAGGCCGACCACACCGTGGAATAGATGATGGCCGAGGCGATGACCGGCACCAGGAACAGGATGGTGTACGGAGAGTTCGCGCCCCCCGTGAGGTGCACCAGGATCGTGGTGACGAGCAGATCCATGAAGAGCACGCCCATGAAGAAGGGCCTGGCGGGAAGGAGGCGGTACTTGAGCACCAGGGCCGTGACGATGAGGCTGCCGAAGGCCACGGAGACCAGGATGAGGACCGCGTACTGCAGATGGCTCTTGAGGAGCACCTCCTGGGGACTGAACAGGTTGAGAGCCACGACGAACCCAAGGAGGATGGTGATGATCCCCACCTTGAACAGGGAGAAGAGGGCGATGATCTGATCCCGCCGTGCGCTCGAGTCCTGAGAGGGAGCCGCCTCGGGCCGCATCGATCAGTGTCCCTGTTTCTGGATGTTTCCGGCCATGGAGAAGACGGGCATGTACATGGCGATCATGACGACGCCGATGGAACCGCCCAGGAAGACCATGAGGAGGGGCTCGATCATGGAGGTCATGTTCTCCACGGCCACGTCCACCTCGTCTTCATAGAAGTCGGCGATCTTGTTGAGCATGGTGTCCAGGGCGCCCGTCTGCTCGCCGACGCCGATCATCTGGACCACCATGTGGGGGAAGATCCTGGTCTGGGCCAGGGGCTCCACGATGTTGCGCCCCTCGGAGATCTTGGCCCGCACCTCCATGAGCGCCTCCTCGATGACCATGTTGCCCGCGGAGCGCGCGACGATCTCCAGGGCGTCGAGGATGGGGACGCCCGAAGAGAGCAGGGTCCCCATGGTGCGCGTGAACCGGGCGACGGTGGTCTTCTTGATGACGTCACCGATGACGGGAAACTTCAGGAAGGCCTTGTGCCAGATATACTTCCCCCTGGGGACGCGGTAGGTGACGATGGTGAAGACGATGAGCCCGAAAATGACCCCGAAGATGATGGGGCCGTGGGCGATGGCCCAGCGGGACATGTTGATGATTTGCTGGGTGAGGGCGGGGAGTCCGGAGTCCATGCTGGCGAACATGTCCTCGAAGGTGGGGATGACCTTCCACAGGAGACCGCCGATGGCGACGATACAGACCACGATGACGATGCTCGGGTAGGTCATGGCCGACTTGATGCGTCGGTTGATCTTCATGGACTTCTCGATCTGGGTCGCCATACGGTTCATGATGGTGTCGAGGATACCACCGACCTCGCCGGCCCGGACCAGGTTGACGAAGAGGTCGTCAAAGGCCTCGGGGTGTCTCGCCAGCGACTCGGAGAAGGTGGAGCCCTGCTCGACCCGCTCCTTCACGTCCATGAGGATCTTTCCAAAGTACTTGTTCTCCGAGGTGGTGCCCAGGATGTCGAGGGCCTGCACCAGGGGGAGCCCGGAGTCGAGCATGGTGGCGAACTGCCGGGTGAAGATCATGAGATCCCGCGGGGGGATGCCGCCGATGTTGATCTCGAGGTTGGACAGGTCCTTGAGGGTGAAGGGTTTCTTCTCCTTGAGGCGCGAGACGGCGATCCCCTTGGCGTTGAGCTGGGAGAAGACGGCCTGTTCGCCATCGGCGGAGACCACCCCCTTTACGTATTTTCCGTCTCGCGATTTTCCTTCCCAGGCGTACTTCGGCATGACCACCTCTCGGGAAACCCCGGCGGGGGGTCCCGGTGTCACATTCTACTGGATGCCGACGGAAAAAGCCAATTTTATCTACCGACTGCCCACCGCGCCTTGGGGATGGCCCGGTTCAGCTTGCAATGCCCGCCGGCATCTTCTAAGGTCCACCCCATGGAAAACACCCACCACGTCACCGCCGTCATCCCCGCCGCGGGCCTCGGGACCCGCCTCCTCCCCGCCACGAAGGCCATCCCCAAGGAGCTGCTCCCCATCGTGGACACTCCCGCCATCCAGCTCATCGTCGAAGAGATCGTCGCCTCGGGGATCCGCGACGTGGTCTTCGTCACCGCACGGGGCAAGGAGTCCATCATCGACTACTTCGACGCCTACCCCCAGCTGGAGTCCACCCTCTCGGAGCGGGATCAGGATTCCTTCCTCGCCAAGATCACGGAGCCCGTGGAGATGGCGCGGTACATCGCCGTGCGGCAGGGGCGGCCCCTGGGCCTGGGCCACGCCATCTACATGTCCCGGGAGGTCGTCGGCGACAATGACCTGGCCGTCCTCCTGCCCGATGATCTCATCGATGCGCAGGTGCCCTGTCTGGCCCAGATGATGGAGGCGCGCCGCGCCACGGGAGCCGACCTGGTGGTGGCCCTCATGGAGGTCGCCCCCGAGGAGGTCTCCAAGTACGGAATCGTCGCCGGGACCCTCACCAGCGAGCGCACCTTCTCCATCGAGTCCATGGTGGAGAAGCCCTCCGCCGACCGGGCCCCCAGCCGATACGCCATCATCGGGCGCTACCTCTTCTCGTCGGACCTCTTCAAGTATCTCGCCCAGACCCAGAAGGGCGCCGGTGGCGAGATCCAGCTCACCGACGCCATGGACGCCATGCTCCGTGACGGCCGCAGGGCCGTGGGGTATCTCTTCGAGGGCACACGCTTCGACACGGGCAACGTCTTCGGGTATCTGGAGGCGAACCTGCACTACGCCCTCAAGCGCGAGGAACTGAAAGACCCGCTTCGGACCATGCTCGGGGAGTTCCTTGCCCGGTAGCTTCTCCCTGTCCCACACCGACGAACCACGGGGCACTGCCGTCAGCGTCGCGCTCCCCCTTCCCCTCTTCGAGACCTACACCTACCACCTGAAGCCCGGCCAGACCGCCGTCGTGGGGCAGCGGGTGGTGGTCCCCCTGCGCGGGCGGCGTCTCACGGGCTACGTGGTGGGCACGGATCCGGCCTACCGCGGCAGGACCTCCGCCGTGGACCAGATCCTGGACCCGACGCCCCTCTTCCCGGCGCCTCTGCTCGACGCGCTGCGCTGGGCCTCGGGATACTACCAGCACCCCCTCGGAGAGGTCCTCAAGGTGGCCCACCCGCCTCTGGAGGAGAGCCTCGAGAAGCAGCGCTTCTTCCTCAACGAGCACGAGGCCGACCTGCTGGTGGAGCCCTACCGGAGCCTCACCACGAAGATGAAACCGGGCAAGGGTTACCTGCAGTCCACCCTGCGACGCTTGGGACTCACGAAGCTCCACATCCGACGGGGGGTCGAGCTCGGGATCCTCACCCAGGAGACGGGACTGGAGCGCAGGGGCACCGGCGGCCGCGTCAAGGCCGTGCTCTCGGTTCTGGAGGCCCCCTCCGAGGAGCAGCACGCCTGGCTCTCCCGCTCAAAGCGCAGGGAGGCCCTCTACCGCGCCCTCCTGGATGCCATCCTCCCCCTCCCCACCTCCTCCCAGGAGCTTTCTGAAAAGAGCGCCCTGGCCACCCTCAGGGACTTCGCGAAGCAGGGGCTCATCGAGCTGGGGCAGATCTCGGCCCCGGAGAGCAGCCTCGACTGGCACCTCGTCGACGACCGGCCGCCGCCTCAGCACCTCAGCGAGGACCAGGAACGGGTGCTGGGTGTGCTGCGCGAGGGGCTGGACGGCTTCGAGGTCTTCCTCCTGCACGGCGTCACGGGCAGCGGCAAGACCGAAGTGTACATCCGGGCCATCCGCGAGGTCCTGTCCCGGGGCAAGACCGCACTGGTCATCGTGCCGGAGATCAGCCTGACCCCTCAGGTCAGCGCACGATTTCGGGGCCGGTTCGGTGAAGGCGTCTCCATCCTCCATTCCGGCCTCACCCCCTACGAGCGGGCCGTGGAATGGCGCCGGGTGCAGGAGGGAAGGATCTCCATCGTCGTCGGCGCCCGCAGCGCAGTCTTCGCCCCGCTGCGCAATGTCGGCCTCGTGGTGGTGGACGAGGAGCACGACTCCTCCTACAAGCAGGAGGAGGGCTTCCGCTACAACGCCCGGGACTTCGCCATCGTCCGCGCACGCATCGAGGGGTGCCCCGCGGTGCTCGGCAGCGCCACCCCCTCTCTCGAATCCCGATGGAACGCGGAAACCGGTCGCTACCGGCACCTGGTCATGTCCTCCCGCCCTACGCCGAGCCCCCTGCCTCGCGTCGAGATCGTCGATCTCCGTGTCCACATGCAGGACGAGCTGCTCACGGCCCGTCTGCGAATCGCGCTGGGCGAGACCCTCGCCGCCGGGGATCAGTCCATCCTCTTTCTCAACCGGCGCGGCTTCCAGGGGCGCCTCCAGTGCGACGCCTGCGGAGAGGTGCTCAGTTGTCCCAACTGCAGTGTCTCCCTCACCCTGCACAGACGCCAGGGACGCGCCCTGTGCCACTATTGCGGACACGCCGACACGGAGATCTCCGCGTGCCACGCCTGTGGAGTGCAATACACGGGTTCCCGCATGGGCACGGAGAAGATCGTCGAGAAGGTCTCCGAGCTCTTTCCCCAGGCACGGATCGAGCGGCTCGACCGGGACACCGTCCGGTTCGGGGGCATGGAGACGGTGCTGTCCCGGATGCGTGACGGGGAGATCGACATCCTCCTGGGCACACAGATGGTCACCAAGGGCCACGACTTCCCCGGTGTCACCCTCGTGGGCGTCCTGGACGCCGATCACTCGCTGTGGTTCCAGGACTTCAGGGCCGCGGAGCGCACCTTCCAGCTCCTGGTACAGGTGGCCGGACGCGCGGGACGCGGGGAGCGGCGAGGGACGGTCCTCGTCCAGACGCGAAACCCCTCCCACCACGCGATCCAGGCGGCGGGACGGCACAACTACGAGCAGTTCTACGAGCAGGAGTCCTTCCTGCGCCGGGAGCTGGGCTATCCCCCCTTCGGGTTCCTGGCCATGATCCGCATGAACGGGGAGGAGAGCTCCGAGGTGGAGGTGGCCATGGAGGAGCTTGCGCTTGCGCTTACCCACCTTATCCAAACCAGCCACCAGGGTCAGATCGAGCTACTCGGCCCTGTGGAATCACCTATTGCCATGCTTCGGAACCGGTGGCGCAGGCAGCTGCTGGTGAAGGCCACGGGGCGGCAGGTATTGGCCGCCTTCTGCCGGGAGGCGCGTGACACCATCTTCACGCAGCGCTCGGGATCACTACGGATCTCCCTGGATCTCGATCCCCAGTCCATGCTCTAGGGCCTCTTTTCGCCCTCCAAAGGGGCAATTCTACAAGATCCCGTTGATTTTGCCTCGGTCCTATTATAATATCGGGTGGTTCATTTTGGATATTCTGCTGCCGTCTGAATGTTTTTGTACGGCCGACCCCCTTTGCAAGGAGACATTTTTAGCATGAAAGGCAAGGCTCCAATCATTATCGCGATACTGCTGGCCCTCGCGGCGGCGTTTATCGTCCAGAAAATCGTCAGCCAGGAACAGGCGAAGATCCGAGCAAAGTGGAAGACGGTCCCCATCCTCGTGGCCGCTCAGCCCATCAAGCCCCGCACGCCGCTCACGGTGGACATCGTGGAAGAGGGCCGCATCCCCGAGCAGTTCTATTCAGACTCCATGCTCACGGCGGGCGACCTCGAGATCAACCGGCGCCGCCTGATCATCCACCGGATCGAGCGCGGGCAGCCCATCTACTTCCACAACCTCGAGGGCGAGGAGAGCGACAAGTCCCTGGGACAGAAGCTCCGCCCCGGCGGCCGCGCCATCACCATCCGCGTGGACATGAACAGCGCCGTGGGCTACTGGCTGCAGGCCAACGACCACGTCGACGTGGTGGGCACCTTCCAGAACATGGCCGGCGAGCGTGCCGAGATGGTGGCGCTCACCATCCTCGAGAACATCGTCGTCCTCAAGACGGGCAACAGGGGCAAGGGCGTCAACAACCCCGACTCCAACGACTTCGCCTTCCCCTCGGTGACCCTCCTGGTCCTCCCCGAGGAGGCCGAGATGCTCATCCTGGCCCAGAAGATCGGCTCCATCTCCCTGACCCTGCGTAACCCCGATGACCGCGGGCTCATGCAGGAGCGCGCCTGGACCACCCTCAAGACCCTGCTCACCAGGGAGCGCGCCAAGAAGCTCAGGATGCGCCGCATCCACACCCTCGACACCATCCGCATTCTGCGCGGTGTCGGCAAGAACATCCCCACCTTCACGAGATAACTGAGAAGCGATGCTTGGATTTGCCATACTCTTCTTCTTCGTGTCGACCTTCGTGCTGTCCCTGTACGTGTTCAGCGTGATCACCAAGGCGCTGGAGATGTATGAAGACAAGTACGCCACCAAGGGCACGGCGACCCTCGGTGACATGTTCCTCTTCATCTCCCCGGCGCAGCTCGTCACGATCACCCTCATCATCGCCTTCATCCTCGGACTCCTCGGTTTTGTCATCTTCGGGATCTTCGGCGCCATCGTGCTCTTCCTGGTGGGCTTCGCGGTCCCCATGTGGGGCATCAAGATCCTCCGCAAGAAGCGCATCGAGAAGTTCAACAAACAGCTGGTTGACGCGCTCTCCCAGCTCTCCGCAGCCTTCAAGGCCGGTCTCA
>QKIM01000266.1 GCA_003249585.1 Deltaproteobacteria bacterium | reverse complement strand
TCTTGAGAAAGTCGAAGACCTGCTGGAAGGCCCCGACCAGGTAAATGGGGGAGGCGATATGCCCATCGACCTTGAGATGTTTGTTCCCGACGCTGACCAGGATCTTGCTCCCCGACCTGCTGATCATGACCTCCGGGGTCCCCTTGGCCGCTCCGGCGAGGCCCGAATAGAACATCTTCGAGGGATCGATGCGATCGGGCGCCACATACCGGTGGATCACGTAGAGGATGGTCAATTTCATGTTCATGAACGACGCCCTGGCGGGGTCCTGGGCGCCGAAGACCGGGCGGGGAGCCGCCAGGGTGAGGCACAGCATCGAGACGAGCGAAAAAATATAAGTCCTCATTACCATAAAGCCTTTCATGCTTTGTCAGGGGCAGGGGCGTCGTGGGTGACCGTATGAACGGGCCCTAGAGCAGACACTCCATGCTCAGGGTTCTACCCCGAAACACAGCCCTTATTCAACCGAAAAGCCCCGGAATTATTTCATGGAAAGTGCGCTCAAACGAGATGAGGGTGCGGTCGAACTAGCTGCGGCCAGAAGACCCCTCACCATCCCCGGATCCACCACGTCTCTTGGCTTTGGAGGATTTTTCTTTCTCTTCAGGCGCCTTCCCCTCGGGATCCCTGGGATCACCCTCGGGGTCCTCCTCACTGTAGTAGCCGTAGTTCGACTGGTAGTAGTACCCGTAGCGTCCCTTTTTACCGCCCTTGAAGTAATAGCTCCGCTGTCCCCAGCGCTTCTCGTCCACGTAGTTCATGATGCCGCCGAGGATGTTGATCTTGACCTTGGAGAGGACCATGAAGGCGTTCTTGAGCATGTGCCTTGTGGTCTGTCCGAAGCGGGTCACCACGATGACGCCGTCGACCTTCTGCCCGATGATGGCAGGATCAGCCACCAGTCCCACGGGGGGAGAATCGAAGACGATGCGGTCGAACCGCTGGCTCAACTGCTCGAAGAGCTCGTCGAAATGTTCGGACTGCTGCAGCTCGGCGGGGTTGGGGGGGATGGGTCCGCAGGGCAGCACATACAGATTGGGGACGTGGGTCTCGGCGATGGCCTCCTCGAAGGTCGACTTGCCCACGATGAGGGAAGAGAACCCGTGCTGGGGTTTCATGGAAAAGACCTTGTGGATTCGTGGCTTTCGCATGTCCGCATCGACCAGGAGGGTCTTCTCTCCGCTCATGGCCATGGAGATGGCGAGATAGGAGGAGAGGGTGGTCTTGCCCTCGAGGGGCGAGGCGCTGGTCACCACCAGGGTCTTGATGCGCTTGTCCGGCGACATGAACATGATGTTGGTCCGGATGGAGCGGACGGATTCTGCTATGGAGGAGCGCGGGTGGTTGAAGATGAAGAGGTCGTACTCCGGCGTGTTGATGTGGTGATGGGGCATCAGCGGGATGTGCCCGAGGAAGGAGGCCCTCAGATACTGCTCCACCTCCTCCTGGCTCTTGAGGGTGTTGTCCAGGTAATACAGGAGCACCATGATGCAGCAGCCGAGGAAGAGTCCGAGCGCCAGTCCGAGGGCGAGGTTGAGCACCAGCACGGGCTTGAAGGGGACCCTTGGCTGAATGGCGGGATCCAGCATGCGGATGTTGTTGGTCTTGAGCTCCTCGGCCAGCCCCGTCTCCTTGAGCCGCGCGAGGACCAGCTCGTAGAGCTTGGCGGTCTCGTCACGCTCCCTCGCCAGCTTCTTGTATTCAATCTCCACCTTGCCCAGCGCCAGCGCCTCCTTGCGGGAGTCCTCGAGCCACTTCTTCATGGTCCCGAGGTTGGCCACGGCGGCGCTGTATTCGGCGGCGATGGTCCGATCCATGAGCTGCAGCTCGTTTCTGATGTTCTTCTGGCTCAGTTCGACGATTTTCTCCTGCTTGAGCACCAGAGGGTTGCGCTCCAGCAGATCCACCTTGAGGGCCTGCAGCTTCCCGAGGACATCGTAGTAGGTGGTCCGCAGCGTGGCCATGGTCGTGGAGTGGAGAAAATCTCCCGCCGCATCGATGGACGGGTCTTTCTTTCTCAACTTACGGAACATGTTGATCTTGGTCTCGATGAGGAGGAGCTCGGTGGCGTACTTCTCCACCTGCATGGTCCGGTTGAGGATAACCGCGGAGACGGTCTTGAGGTGCTGATCGAGGGAGATGTCCACGATCTTGTTGTCGAGTTTGAATTTATAGAGCTGTTTCTCGGAGCTGTCCAGCTTGTCACGGAGGATGCCGAGCTGCTTGTCCAGCCAGGTGGAGGCGCTCTTGGTGGAGGAGAGCCGCCGCTTGAGGTTCTCTTCGATGTAAGACTCCGCCACGTCGTTGGCGATGGTCATGGCCATGAAGGGATCGCTGCTGACGGCCATGATGCCGACGATGCGGCTCTCGGCCCGGGGCACCACCTGGATGGAGGTCCTGATTATGGCGGCGGCGCGCTGCAACTCGAAGGGGGTCGGCTCCCGCTGGGAGAACTGCGGAGTCCGCAGCAGCCGGAACACGTTCTGGGGCTTCATGCGCTGCGCCGTGAACAGGGCGAGCTGGGTGCTCTTGATGATCTCGTACTGGGTTTCCAGATAGCGCTTCTCGTGCCAGTAGTCCTCGGTGATGTCGCTGATGCTGTTCTTGAGCTGTGACCCCAGATAGGATGGGAGTTGACTGGAGATGATCACCGTCGCCTGGGTGCGGAAGAGGGGGGTCTGCCGTTTTGTGGAGACGAAGGCCAGGGAGATGCCCCCGGCACCAAAGAGCAGGACGATCCAGAAATAGCGTTGGACAATATGGATCGCCCGCTTCCAGTCGATCCCCGAAGCGTCGGCCTTGGGTCCCTGGAATTCGAAGGGATTGTTCTCGGGTTCGGTCATATTCGGATCGTCTTCCTCAACATCGGCTACTATCGCAGTTCCCTCGTCAGGATCAAGTAATACACATGGGGGAAGGAAAAGTTGCGTTTTTCCTGCTTGCCATATATGTGTCTGATGGTAAAGATTGAAATTGATATTTCTTGGAGTTTTACCGGAGTACGCAATGCTGAGAGTCGCCCACACCATCACCCGCCTGGCCGGGGGCCCCTCCTACCGGACCGTCATGCTGGCCGAACACATGAACAACGACGAGGTGACCTCCTGCATTTTCTACGGCAGCCGGGACCACTGGGATCCGGTGACCGCGAGTTACGACGAGGACCACCTGCCCGTCCCTTCGGTGCGCATCCCCGAGATGAAGCGCAACATCTATCCCCACCTCGATCTGGTCGCCCTGGTGAAGATGGTCGCGGCGCTGCGGCGGTTTAATCCCCACGTCATCCACACCCACGAGTCCAAGGACGGGATGCTGGCGCGGGTCGCAGGGTTGATCCTCGGGACCCCGGCCATTCTGCGGACCTACCACGGCCTCATTTACTACGACAATTTCTTTGGGCCCAAGACCCGCCTCATCCGCCCCTTGTTTCTCACCCTGGAGCGGTTGAGCAATCTGTACACCGATCGGGTCGTCTCCATCGGCAAATCCCTGGAACCCCACATCACGGAGCTCTTCCACCTCACGACACCTGAGAAGGTGGTCACCATCCCCAACCCCTTCATCCTCGATCCCTTCCTGAACACCCGCAAACGCTATTTCCTCAGGAAGGAGCTGGGGCTCGAGCGCGACGCCATCATCCTCACGGTGGTGGCCAATCTCCAACCGCCCAAGGATCACGACAACATCATCCGGGCCTTCGCGCGGCTGCTCACGCTGGCCCCGGACCGCCCGTGGCACCTGTGTCTCGTGGGGAACGGCCCGCTCCTCGAGCCCGTGAAGAAGCAGGTGGCCTCCCTGGGGCTCACCTCCCGGATCCATTTCCTGGGCTACCGCTCCGATACCCCGGCCATCTTCGGCTCCTCACACCTCTCCTTCCTGGGCTCCTCCACGGAGGGGACCCCCGGCGTGGTGGTCGAGTCGCTGGCCGCCGGCACACGCGTGGTCGCCACCGATGTAGGCGCCACCCGCGATGTCATCGGCTCCTTCGGGACCCTCGTCCCCCCGCGGGATCCCGAGGCGCTCGCCCGCGGCATCCTTGCGGAGCTCGAGACCCCGCGAGACATGAGCACCATCCGAAAAAGCATCGCGGCGATCCACAACGTGGAGAGCGTCGCCGCCCAGACCCTGGAGCTCTACCGGGACATCCTCTCCCGAAAGGGCAGGCTCCCGTGACCTCCCCCTGGCCAGCGCCTCTGGCGGCAGCCGCAGACCACCCCCACCTTCAGGCCTATCGCGCCTTGACGTCGGACCCTGTTTCCGCCGAAGCTGCCACCTCATGGAAATTCCGACTGCTCCTGAGGTGGGAGGGCCTGACCAGGCTCCTGGATGCGCTGGAAGCGGCGCGGCTCCCCCATGTTGTCGTGAAGGGCATCGCCGCCGCCCTGGAGCTCTACCCCACTCCCTTCGCCCGCCCCTTCTCCGACGTGGACCTCTTCGTCGCGCCCGAGGCCTACGGTGCCGCGGTGGACCTCCTCGTGGCGCAGGGCTACAACCCCACCCCGTCCGGCATCAGGGATCCGATCCACAGGACCTTCCGCAAGGAGGATCAACTGCCCGTGGAGCTCCACTTCAAGACGAGCCGGGATTTTCAGGACGATCCGCGGTTTCTGAGGGCCCTGGTCGCCTCGGGGGACCGGATCCCCATGGGGGAGGGCTTCCTTCGTCGTCCCGATCCTGTCCACCACACCGTCTATATCCTGCTCCACGCACGCAACCACTCGTTTCTGAACGCTCCCATGTGGGCACTGGATCTGCTCCTCATGGAGCGGCGCCACCGGGGCACCCTCGACGCCGCACGGGCGCTGTGCGAGCACCATGGGTGGGGGCCGGTGTTCAACACCGCCATGCTGGTGGCAGGCAGGCTCTTCTCCGATCCTCTGGGAGCCCTGAAGACACACCCGAGAGATCTCACCCTCATCCCCCACGCCACCGCCGCGCTGGTGTCAGCGGCCATGCAGGGGCGTCTGCCCCACTTCCCCTCCACCGTCGCGATCCGGCTTTTCCTCCAGAACTCATGGAAAGAACGGGTACTTTGGCTGTTGACCAGAGCCTGACACTGTGTTCATAAAGTGTTAAAAAACTGACAGACGACGGTTACCTCCTGGCCTCCTTGCCAAATCAAACACCCCCCGCGCAACAGAAAACAGATGATACTATGTAAATTTTCAGTGTCATTACATCGCTTTGTCGATTCTCCTTGAGTTTACTTCCAGGCGGCATATTTCTTCACGCCTCGGATTTATTGGCCCAATATTTGCAGCCACAGGCACCGTTCTTTGAACACGAACGCACTGCCCATCGAGGTGATGAAATGAATAGACTGCATGAAGATTCCACCCGCGTCCTCGGATACATCGAAGGAATCCTGAACTATAACAAGAAAACCACGAGCTATGTGCTGCTCAATCCGGGTCCCGTCCTCACGAGCCCAAGGGTGAAGGCCGCCCTGGTACACCACGACATGTGCCATCGCGACGTCGACTTCTCGGTCCTCGTCCAGAACCTGCGGAAAAAAATCAAGAAGGTGTTCCGCGGCGGCGACGAGCACGAAGTGCTCCCCATAACCGGCAGCGGCACCTCGGCAATCGAAGCCACCATCGCCTCGGCCATTCCCCGGGACAAGAAGGTGCTCGTCATCATCAACGGGGCCTTCGGCGAGCGGTATCTCGAGGTCGCCAAGGTGCACAAGATGAATATCGAAGTGTGCAACTTCGGGTGGGCCAACAACGTGGACGTGGACGTCATCGAAGAGCGCCTGGCCGCCGACCCGGAGATCGCCGCCGTCATGATGGCCCATCACGAGACCTCCGTTGGCCTGCTCAACCCCATCACGGCCATCGGCGCGCTGTGTCGCAAGTACAACGCCCTCTTCCTGGTCGACGCCGTCAGCTCCCTGGGCGCCGAAGACCTCGACGTGATCCGCGACAACATCGACATCTGTCTCTCCTCGGCCAACAAGGCCATCCACGCCATCGCCGGCGTCGCCTTCGTCTGCGTCAACGACCGCGCGTGGAAGGTCATGGAGACCATCGAGCCCCGGCTCTATTATCTTGACCTGAAGCGGTACCGCAAATACGCAACCGAGCAGGAGCAGACCCCCTTCACACCGGCGGTCTCCAGCTTCTTCGCCCTCGACGCCGCCATCGACGAGCTCCTCGAGGACACCCTGGAGAAGCGCCTTGAGCTCTATCGCCAGAAGAAAGCCTTCATGAGAAGAGGCTTCGAAGGCATGGGGCTCGAGTTCCTCACCAACTTCGGCAACGAGTCCCACACCCTCTCCATCGTGAAGGTCCCGGACTACATCACCTTCGCCAGCCTCTACACCCAGATGAAGGAGTTCGGCTACATCCTCTACAACTGCAAGGACAGCCTCGAGGACAAGTACTTCCAGATCTCCAACATGGGCAACCTCTCCTTCGACATGATCAACCAGTTCCTCGGCACCCTCCGCCTCGTCCTCTCCAGGGCGCAGCGCAGCACACAGGGCGCGACCAGCGCGCTGTCGGAGACCGAGGAGGTCGCGCCCTTCGTCGTCAAGACCTGGTAGGGCGCATGACCCGGCGGCTCCTCTCTGTTCTCCTCTTTGTGACCCTCCTCCTCGGATCCGTGCAGGCTCACGGTGTCCCCACCAACTGGGTCATTCACAAGGAGTTCGGCGTGAGGTACCCGCTTCCCCGCGGCTGGCTCCACGGCGCCTTCAATCCCATCTCCACCATCAAGACCATCCTGCTCCACCCGACGGGGGGGAGGATCCTCTTCGCCACGGAGCTCCTCGGGGTGGACATGAGTGAGAAGCAGTGGGCCAACTGGTCCCTCAACTATTTGAAAAAACGCAAATTCAAGCTCACAACCCGCAGTCACGTCGTCGTCATGGGGAAGCCCGTAGGCATCCTGTACAAGGCCAAACGGAAGAAGACCGTGCTCTCCATGCTGCATATCAAACATCGGGACAGAGGGCTCCTCTTCACCTTCTCCTGCACCCCTTCCAAGGTCGGAAAAAAAGACAAAAACCCCACCGCACTGTGTGAAAAGCGTGAGAAGGAGTTCAACGACCTGCTGCTGCGCATCGTGCTCTTCTGATCAGGGGCATGCGTGCCTGGGCAGCGCGCCAAGGACCCGGTCCACGCTGATGCGGCGCATGCAGTAGCGGTTGTCATGCACCGAACCCGTGCTCGTGAAGGCCATGGCGCTGCAGCCAGCGCGGCAGTCCAAGGCCTTGGGGCACTTGGCACATTCACCGGTCAGGTGATCCCCCTTGTTCCGAAACAGCGAAAAGACCCGGGGGGACCGCCACGCCTCGGTCAGGGAGATCTCTCGCAGATTTCCCACGATGAAGGGATCCCCCATGGAGAGACAGGGCAGGAGGTCCCCGTTGGATCGAATCCCAACCACGGAAAGCCCACCCTGGCAGCCCTCCCAGTGCCTGTGGTAGTTCTTGAGCGCTCCCTCGAAGGGGAAGTACCCGAAGTCGTCCATGGGCGCGAGGAAGAGGGTCTCATTGCGGGTGAGGAGGAGGCTCGTGATCTTCTCGGTCACCTCGCCATACTGGTCCACGGAGAAGGAGAGCTCGGGCTCGAAGCGTTGGGAGACGGCGTTGGCGATCTGGATCTGCCAGGTTATCCCCGTGCCCTCCAGCAGGGGGATGAAGTCGTCGAAGGCGTCCACGTTGGCGGCGGTGAATGTGGTGATGGCATTTACCTGGGGGTGGCCGTCCGCCACAAAGCGCTTCAGCAGTGTCAGAGCCCTGTCGAACCCGTCCACACCACGGCAGCGCCTGTAAACCTCGGGATTCGGGCCATCGAGGCTCACCCCGAAGGTGCGCACCGGCAACTCCATGAGCCTCCCGTAAACCGCGTCGGTCACGAGGAGTCCGTTGGTGATGATCACCAGCTCCATCCCCAGATCGACCACCTTGCGGGCGACCGCCTCCCACTCGGGGAAGAGGAAGATCTCTCCCCCGATGAGGGTGACCTCCCGACCGCCCAGGGAGGCCAGCTCCTCGAGCACCGCGAACCACTCGTTCGTCTTGAGGGCGTCAGGCCGGGCCACCCCGGAGTTGGAGGCGCAGAACGGGCACCGGAGGTTGCAGCGGTTGGTGATCTCAAGGACGGCATACTCGAGGGGATTCTCCCACATGGGCACCTGCTTTTTCAGTATTTAAAGAGCTTGAAGTCCATCTTGCGGTTGACCTCGACC
>QKIM01000494.1 GCA_003249585.1 Deltaproteobacteria bacterium | reverse complement strand
GATATCGCCGTCAGGGTCTTCGGTGTCAAGCACCGCCATCTGGAGATCGTCTCCCGAGGCCTCGACGTCACCATCACCCCACGGGGTCTGGAGCTCATCCTCTGCGGTGAGGAGGAGAACGTCACCCGGGCCCTGGATCTCTTCGTCCAGCTCCGCGACACCATCGAACGGGGCATGGCCGTCCACGAGACCGATGTGGTCAACGCCGTAGACTCCCTGAGCCAGAGCGGCTCAACCCGGATCAAGGAGATCCTGGTGGAGGCCGTCCTTCGCAGCCACGACGGCAAGACCATCACCCCCCGCACCGAGAACCAGCTCGCCTACGTCAACGCCCTGCGCTCCTCGGAGCTGGTCTTCGGCGTGGGTCCCGCCGGGACGGGCAAGACCTTTCTGGCCATGGCCATGGCGCTCTCCCATTTCGTGGAACGTCGAGTGCGGCGCATCATCCTCACCCGTCCCGCAGTGGAGGCCGGCGAGAAACTCGGGTTCCTGCCGGGAGATCTGGAGCAGAAGGTCAACCCCTACCTGCGCCCCCTGTATGACGCTCTCTTCGAGCTCTTCGACCGACAGCGGGCGAGATCCCTGCTCTCCGACGGCACCATCGAGGTCGCCCCCATGGGGTTCATGCGTGGTCGAACCCTCAAGGACGCCTTTATCATCCTCGATGAGGCCCAGAACACCACCCCCGCCCAGATGAAGATGTTCCTCACGCGCATGGGCGAAGGATCCCTGTGCGTGGTCAATGGGGACATCAGCCAGATCGACCTCCCGGATCACCAGGAGTCGGGGCTGGTACAGGCCATCAGTTACCTGGACAGGGTGGAGGGCATCTCCATCTGTCGGTTCACCCGCGACGACGTGATCCGCCACCCGCTGGTCCAGCGCATCATCGACGCCTACGATACCCGCAACTAACCCTATTTCTTCTTCTTTTTTCCTTTTCCAAACAGCGAGGAGAGATCCTTGGCCAGCACAGGATCGATGGCTGGCTCGTCCGGCTCCTTGGCCAGCGGTCGCGTGTCGTCCGGCTCCTTGGCCAGCGGTCGCGTGTCGTCGGGCTCGGGGGAACCGTACTCCCGGGTCTGCACCACTACGCTCTCCTTGCGACGCAGCGCCGTGATCGATTCGGCCTTCTCCACCGTGGCGAGGCGCTTTTTGCTCTGCAAAGAGGAGTTGCGCTGCTTGGATCGGTCGAAGAGCTTGCCCAGATCCGCCGCGAGGGCAGGATCGACGTCCATATCTTTGCGCTGTTTGAGGACCGTGGGGATGTCCCGCGAGTAGAAGACCTTCCCGAAACAGCAGTTGAGATCACTGATGAACTGCTCCAGATTCTGGTAACGATCCTGGGGATCCTTGGCCAGGGCCCGCTCCATGAGGTAGTCGACCTCCAGTGGGATGTCCATCTCGGGATACCGCTGCCGCACCGACGGAACAGGCTCCGTGAAGACCTTCCGGAACACCTCGTCCGAGGTCTTCCCCACGTAGGGCAGGTCGTTGGTGAGCATCTCATAGAGGATGACCCCCAGAGAGTAGATGTCGGAGCGCTTGTCGCCCTTGATGCCCCGGGCCTGCTCCGGTGCCATGTATTCGGGGGTCCCGGCGATGGTGTCGGCTTCCTGGAGGGTGGCCAGGTGGGCCACGCCAAAGTCCAGCACCTTGACCATGTCGTAGGACTCCTCCATCTCCGTCCGGTAGGACGCGGAGGCTTCACCGAGCAGGTGGATCAGTTTGCGCCGCCCCGCCCGGCGGACCAAAAAGAGGTTCTCGGGTTTGAGATCCTGATGGACGATCCCCTCCTCATGGCAGGCGAGGAGGGCGTCAGCCGCCTGGGCCATGATGTTCACGGCCCGGTAGACGGGCAGTGGAGCCTCCTCGAGGATGAGATCGATGAGCTCCCGGCCCTCCATGTGCTCCATGACGAAGAAGGGGAGCCCCTCGGGCGTATATCCGAAGTCCGTGATGTCCACGATGTTGGGGTGATTGATCCGGGCCGCGGCACGGGCCTCGAAGATGAAGCGATCCACGATCTCACGGTGCTCCATGAAGCGCGGGTGGAGGATCTTGACGGCGAAGCTTTTGCCGATGAAGACGTGCTCGGCCCGGTACACCGTCCCCATCCCGCCGCGTCCAAGGACCTTGAGCAACAGGTAGGATCCCACCTGCTGACCGAGCCGGTCGTCGGGGGGCACCTCAAGCTTCGCCCCGTCATAGGGACACACATCACCATCGTCGTGGAAGAGATTTTTACAGACTGGGCAGTAGCGCATACACCGCGAAAAGGAGGGGGGGCGGTAATTCCCCTCAATCCTTTATATATGGGCAAATGAGCGATTTGGCAAGCAGATGTTTTGGGAAGACGTGCTCAAAGGGGTCCGGACCAGGGGTCAGTCGAGCTGTTCGTCGACGTAGACGGTGAGATCAGCCAGCCGGTTGGTGTAGGAGCCCAGCTCGTTGTCGTACCAGCCGAAGATCTTGGCATGGGTCACGGGAATCTTCAGGGCAGGCATGGCGGGGAGATCGAGGCCGAGCGTCGCGGGGTCCAGGGTGAGGAAGGCCGTGCGGGTGTGGGTGTCGTTGGCCTCTATCACCACTGCGGCGTCTACACCCTTGTAGTCCGTGGAGACCTTCTGCTGCTCGGAGTATACCAGGGCGCCCTTCTGAGCGCCCACGGAGGCGGCCTGGAGGACGTCGTTGATCACCTCTCGGGTCACGCTGCTCTCGCCGCCCTCGGAGATCTCCGACTGCATGGTGAGGTTCAGGGTGACCAGAGACACCGTGGAGGTGGGAATACGCACGGAGTCTGCCAAAAAGCCAATCTCCTGGATCTCCGGAATGACCACACCGAGCGCCGAGGCCGCGTTGGTGGAGGTGAGGATGATGTTGTCGAGCACCATGCGGTTCTTGCGCAGGTCCCTGGCGTCGCGGTCGGGTACCTTGTCGAGGACGGACTGGGTGTTGGTCGCCGAGTGGATGGTGGACATGGAGGCCGTGAGGACCTTGCGGGTTCGTGGATCCTCCAGCAGCGGCTTGACCATGTGGGCCAGAGCCGTGGTGGTGCAGCTGGCGGCGCTGATGACGTTGTGCAGACCGGGGTCGTAGGCCATATGGTTGATCCCCCAGATCATGGTGATGGCGTCCTCGGGCTGGACGGGGGCCTTCATCTTGAAGGCGGAGGAGTTGATCACCTTGCGGGCACCGCCCTCCAGATGTCCCCGGAGCGCGCCACGGGGATCTCCAGGCTCTCGGGTGGGATCGGTGAAGACGCCCGTCGAGTCGACCACGACGCCCACCTCGTGCTCGTGCCACTCGATCTCGCGTGGATTACGGGCCCTGCGGAGTACGCGGATCTCTTTCCCGGCGACCTCAAGAATCCCCTCGTCGGCGCTCTTCACCTTGATCACGGGGCGCATGGCGTCACCCTTCCACCCGTACAGATACCTCGAGAGCTGTCCGTAGGTGGAGTCACTCTCCAGATAGCTGGCGAGGTCGTGCAGGGATTTCCCGACCTCCCGCCCCGTGTTGACCACGATCCGGTCGAAGTGGGAGAGGGCGATGTGCCGCCAAAGCGTGAGTTTTCCGATTCTGCCGAGACCGTTGATTCCGAGTACTCTCATGGTTCCCTCCTAATGGTTGATGAAAAAATGCCCATCACTGTCTGTCATGTATCCTTTAGTGGCAAATGTTGGGGAGCAGATCAAGCTGAAAGGCGTGGGGAGGTGAGGGAAAAGGGAGGAAGGAGATCACTTCTTCATGAGGGAGCCGAGCATGGGGTTCTTCATGAGCCCCTCGAGGTCGGCCCGGCTGACGTCGCCCTTGACGGTGAGGGTTTTTCCGCTGCGGTCCAGGGAGATCTTCCTGAGGATGTCCATGCCCGGGAAGTTTTTGGCACCCTTGAACCCATCCTCGGCCTTCTCGGCCATGGCTTGCTCGACAAGGGCGGCCGTGATGTTGAAGGAGACACCGTCGGCAACATCGATGAAACCGGCGAGGGAATTGATTTTTCCTGCGACGGCGCCCACCTTGAAGGAGATGGTGCGGTCGGAGAGGAAGCTGCCGATATCCCCTCTGCCGAGCATGCCCTTGCCGGGGACGAGCTTCTTCATGGCCGCCTCGGTACCGATGACGATGGCCTTGTCAGTGGCCTTGAACAGGTACACCGTCGTCTGGTCCGACTCGAAGGCGTCGTAGGTCTTGCCGTTCACTGTGGCCTTCTTCGCCTTGAGCTTGGGGGACTTCTTGATGCAGGCGATGGCCTTGTCCGCGTCCATGCCCAGGAGCACGGCCACCACCATGTCGTTCTTGTTTTCATCTTTGAAGTTGTTGGGCGAGTGGGCCAGGATGGCCATGCCCGTGGCGGCGTCCATCATCTCCTGCCCGCAGGGATCGGCGCCGAGGTTCTTGTCGGCGACCTTTTTCTTGAGGAGCCCGTAGAGCGAGCTCTTCTTCAAGGAGGTGAGGTTGAGGGCGATGCTCACCTGGGGTTCGACACCAAGCTCTTTTTGGGCGCCGGCCTTGAGGGCGGCGGCCTTCTTGCCGGATTCGCAGGAGGATTTCTTGCAGCCGGCGGTGACAAGACCGGCCAGGGCGAGGAGGACTGTGGAGAGGAGGATCGCTTTTTTCATGGGGGACTCCTTTTTCAGTGTTGCGTAGAGGAGAGATGCGGCAGAGATAGCACAGGGATCCGGGCCGGTCAAAGGGAGAATCAGCCTCCCTTGAGGAGCTCCTTGAGCTTCTCCCGCACGTGGCCGCCGATGTGCACCAGGGCCTCCAGCTTCTCCTTCGTCCCGGGCTCCGGCGAGATCTCTCCGGCGATCTGCGTCCGGTATACCTTGCAGCGGATGCAGGGGATGTCCTCACGGGGCCCCCTGAGTCCGAGGACCATTGCCTTGGCGTAGAGGTAGCGCTCGGAATTCATGGCGCCCTCGAGGCCCTCCTCGAAGACGTTGCCGAAGTCCCCGAACTTGTTTACACAGCACCCGAGGAGTTTGCCGTCCCAGTTGATCTGCGGGGAATCCCACAGCTGCGTGCAGGGCCGGGAGTAGGCACGGCGACGCACCGAGGCGAACTCGTCACGGGAGGCGACCTTGAACCCCCCCTCTCGCCGCACATACTCCTTGTCCCGGATGGGGGAGTGCTCGGGCGTGTGGTTGAGCTTGGGCCGAAACTCCATGCCCAGCTCGGCCGCCATGGCCCGGGCCGTGGGAAGCTCGTGTTCGTTGTGGCCGAATATGACGAACTGCCAACTGAGCTTGGGGAAGGGCGAGTTGTACTGTTCCTTGAAGTGGTTGATGCGCCGGACGTTGCGCATCACCTGATTGAAACTCCCCTTGCGCCGGTAGAGCTTGTAGGTGTCGTGGGAGGCGCCGTCTATGGAGACGCTGAGGTGGTTGAACTGGTATTTGACCAGGTTCTCCAGGGTCTCGTCGGACACATTGTTCAGGTTGACGCCGTTGGCGGCCTTGAGCAGCACGCCCTTCTCATGGGCGAAGCGGATGATGTCGTTGAGTTCGGGGTTGAGGAAGACCTCGCCCCAGTTGGAGATCTCGATGGTGCGGATGGCGGGGTTCTCCTCCACGAACTTCTGAAAGTCGGCAAACTTGAGGAATCCCCAGCCGATGACACCGCGGCGGTTCTTGCCCCGGGCGGTGCTGCAGGCGGGGCAGCGGAGTTGACAGACGCTGGAAGCCTCCAGCCGGACCATGCCGCCCACGGTGGCGTTCTTCATGGCGACCATGCGGTCGTAGAGCCCGGGCATACGGTGGTCGTAGAGCAGGGTATACCGTGAGTCAAGGAGCAGATCGTGCACCAGTCGGACGCCCCGCTTGCGCAGGCTCCTGAGATCCATCTTCATGATTTTCCTCCAATTTGATTCTGAGCGATGTCCGCTCAGGGTGTCGGCGATCAGTGTTAACAGGATTCGTCGTCGATGTTAACCGTTTTCTGCAGGTTCCCGTCCTGCCCCGAGAAGATGGGACAGAACCGCAGCTCGGACTGTCCCTCGGGGACGAGATAGAAGAACCGGCCCTGAGGGAGGTCGGGGAGGATGAGTACCATGTTGCCGAAGGCGTCCTCCACGAGATCCGCCGGGGGAAAGACGACCCCCGTGAGGACATCCACGGCGCTGCAGCGCAAGGGCACGTTCTCTCCCACGAAGGCGGCCGAGAGGGTGAAGGTGGGCGAGGCCGTCATCTCGACGGTGACGGTCTGATCTCCGGGATCCAGGGTCAGATCGGGGTCGTAGTGGCTGTAGCTCCTCACGCCGTCGACCGTGGCGTAGAAGAGGGTCACCGACAGACTCCTGCGATCTCCGGAGACGACCTGCAGGGAGAGGGTCTCCTCGTAGGCTTCTGCCTCCTCGGGGGCCGGCCCTTCGAGGCTGCCGCACACGGGCTCCGCCAGATCCTCGGCGGTGATGCAGGCCTGGATGTACAGGGGGGTCGAGGCCAGGGAGGTCTTCCCACGGGGCAGCTCGAGAGCGATGGTGACCGTGGCGCCGGAGCTCGACGGGACGCCCTCCACGAAGCAGGAGGTGAACACAAACACACTGAAGACGACGAAGCACAGTTTCATGACATCACCGGAACACGATCCGCAGGGTCACGCGGGTGGTGGGGAGGGGTTTCACCGTCTGCGAACCACCCTGGCCCACGTCACCGGCCGAACCACCTCCCGCCGAAGAGTCCAGGCACATGGAGCCGCCCTGACCGCTCACGGCCGCGCTCTCTGACTCGGCCTTCCCCGGACCACCGCCCAGGGTACGCGAGAGGGAGGGCAGCAGGGCGATGAAGTCCAGCGGCGGCACCGTGGCCGTCAACCGGGGGAGCTGCAGCGCCGGGGTCGACGATGGCGGGTCACCGCCCACAAGGCACGTGTCGTCGGTCAGATCAGCCAGACACTGCCCCTTGGGAGAGCCGCACCAGGTCCCCTTGAGGTGGAGGGCGAGCCGGCCACCGAGGACACACAGCTCCCGTCCGAGGGCCATTCGGCGGGCGGGTTTCGACGCTGGAGGATCGAGGGCCCTGACCGGTTTCCTGCCCTCCACAAGAACAGGTTTTTGGGGGTCGGGTGCCTTCTCGTAATAGTATCGGTGCGCGGCATCCGAGACTGTGAGGACCAGTACCCCGGGCGCGGCGTGGAAGCGGAGCCCCTCGTGCAGCACCCCGAGACCCCCGGAGGTCACGATGGCCACCTCGACAGTCCCGCCCAGCACTTCGATGGTCCGATCCCCGTACAGTCTCACGGCGGTCGAGGGAGAGAGGGAGAGGACGGCGTCGGCACGCCACAGCACCTTCAGGCGCTCCCCGGCGCCCGTGGTGAGGACCACCCGGGTCACCTCACGGCGGACCTGGGGTTTTCCGCGGGAGAGCACCACGGTGACAGGGCCTGGCGGTGGCGCACCCAGAAGAATGCCAAGAGCAAAGAGCAAAGACATCATGGCGTTTTGCGCTCCCGGTCGAGTTTCCCCGACAGGCTGAACAGGAGGGCCCAGCGGTCATAGTCGAAGTAGCGTGCGTTGGAGTGGCTGGCCGTGTAGCGGGCCGTGACGCCCGCCCTCAGCGTGCCGCCCCAAAAGGCGCGGCTCAGGGAGATGCCCGCTCCCATCAGGTGATCCTGCCGCGGATCGTCCCCCGTGAGCCCCCACAGGGGCGTGGAGTATCCCGTCGCGGAGGTGCCCGAAGAGGGAAAGTATTCGGCCTGCCAGCTCACGTACCCGGTGATGTCCGTCTTTTTGGGCCCCAGGGTCGAGAACCCGAGCCACAGTCCGCCGTACCAGCTGGACCAGGGGTCCCAGGCGGCCTTTTTGGTGCCGCCGAAGACGGTCGGGAAGATCTTGAACCGATTGTTCCAGTAGAATAGCGACCACCTGAGGCTGCCCTTAAGATCCAGGGCGTCGCGGTCCTTGTCGCGGAAGGCCGTGTAGGAGGGCGTCAGGGTGAGATCCATGGACTGGTCTGCAGAAGGCGCCCGGTGGTAGGTGAGGATGAGGCTGTGCTTCTCGGAGAAGAAGAAGAGATCAGGCTCCGAAGGGATCCCGGCACCACCGTCCAGGGCAGTGAGGGAGAAGAGGTATCCCGCCTCCAGACGCCGGTGATGACCGCTCCCGGACAGGTAGCGGTGGCGATAGGTCACCCCTGCCTCCAGGGCGGTCAGGTTGAAGGAGGCGATGCGGTCGTGGGTCGCGCTGTCAAAGGGGGATGCGTAGA
>QKIM01000049.1 GCA_003249585.1 Deltaproteobacteria bacterium | reverse complement strand
CGCCACGACGGTGCCCATCACGACGCTGGGAGAATTCCCCTTCATGGCCATGCGCGTCGGCGACTCCAACCCCAGGAATCCGCTCCTCATGTTCGGACAGCGGAACCTCGAGTATGGCGGCAGCGCCTACACCTGGAGCGTCATGGCAGAGGGGATTGAGGACATGCAGATCGCCTTCCATGTGGACACCTCCACGACCATGGACGGTCGGGGGGAGCTGTGGGTCAGTTCCCGGGATCTGCTGGCCTCCGAGTACGGGCGGGTGCGCTCCGTGCGCTTCAGCATCGTGGCCCGCTCCTCCCACGCCATGAGCGCCGTCCGTACCAGGCGTCCTGCCTATGAAGACCGCGCCCAGGGCGTCCTCGACAACTACAGCCGCCGGAAGGTCACCTTCGTCGTCCAGCTGCCCAACCGTCCCATTACAGGAGGTACGCTGCCATGACCCGCCGCACGCAGAACCGTCAGGCCGGCCTCACGCTCGTCGAGTTGATCGTCGTCCTGGCCATCGTGGCGATCCTCGCCGCCGTGGCCGTCGTCAACCTCAACCAGCGGCAGAGCTACGATCACATCATGAAGGAGAGCATGAACTTCCAGGCAATGGTCAACGATGCGCGCGCCGCGGCCATCAACGCCAACACCCGCGTGGAGTTCCAGTTCACGCCCTCTTCCATGGAGTGGTGTGTCAGTTCCTGCACCCTCACGGGGCTGCCCCGCTCCATTACCCATCGCCTTTGGAAGGTTCGGGTACAGCAGTATGCCCGCGAGGCGGTGATAAACGGCATCGCCCCCACGACCCTCACATCCATGCCCAACGACTATCGCCATTTCTACATCGAGCCCGACGGCACCCTCATCGGATACACCACGGACACCGCACCGAGGGGGATCACGCTCTATTTTCAGCACGAAACCGATCTGTCCAAGCAGTACCGCGTGGCGGTGCTCCCGCTGCTGGGCAAGGCAAAGATCATCTATGGCTGGTAAGCACCAAATCTTCTTGCGGGAACTGGCTATTTCATCTACCTTGGGGGATGTATGGATGAACGTCAGATAAAGCTCGTCAAGCGACGGATCTATGTCCACCCGCGGGTTCAGTACCAGGGTCTTCCCGATGTCCCCATGGACATGCTTCTTGCCAAGATGCCCGGAGTGGTTCCCTTCCCGGGGCGGGAGTACTCGTCCCTGATGTTCATCCTGGACTGGGACCATCGCCTCCCTTCTCGGCGTCTCTTCGGGCGCATGCTGGCCTTCTACTCTCCCAAGGCCGAGCAGAGGGCCCTTCGGGAGTATCGCATCCGGTTCGAGGAGATCAGGGAGAACGACAAGTTTCCCGAATTCGACGTGCAGGACTTCGACGACATCCTGGCCGATGAGTCCTACATCTATCTCTTCCTCCCCACCGGGTTCTTCAGGAAGGTGCAGCTCATCTCGCCGTGGCGCCACACCGTCACCGAGCGGGACCGGCAGATCGTGAGCAGCTGCGTCGAAGACTCCGAGGAGTACGCTGTCCTGCAGGAGCAGTACGGGCTCAAGTGCGGCCCCCTCAGGATCATTGGCTGGGTTCCGCCCTGCATGAGCGGGCAGGACCGGTGGACTGTGGATGTCCGGTATGTGACCTACTGCGAGGGCAGCTCCGTATGGGGGCGAACGTTCCTGGCCGACCCTCTCGGCAGACAGGTGCTGGGCGTCACGGACTTCAACATGAGGGTATGATGACTGCGCTGATCGTGCTTATATCGCTTCTCGGGGTCTCCCCCATCGCCCGCCTGGATGCCGAGGCGAAGCGAGGGAAGCCCTGGCTCCTGGTGCCTGAGAAGACACAAAACTACGGATATTACGACGGGGTCAAGGTCCACTCTGCGCCCCTGGGCAAGGTGGTGATGGAGGTCCCCCGTGGACTCAAGGTGTGGGTGGTCAAGCGCACCAAAGGGTGGGCGCAGATCATCATCACCGTGCCCTTTGTGGTCAAAGGGTGGGTCAAGGAGGGGAATATCGGGCAGATCATCTCCCAGAACACCCTCTTCTACGGAGCGCCCTCCCTGGCAGGGGGCGCCCGGGGCTGGCTGCGACAGGGAGTAGTTGTCTCCAAGGCGAAAAAACGTGGTGATTTCTACGAGGTGGAGCTGCATCATCTCATGCCGATGAAGATCTTCGTGCCCGCCGCTGCCGTGGGTATCAAGTTTGGCCCCTACAAGAACGTCTACTACTCCTTCTATTCGAGGTGGCAGAGGAACCTTTACGAGGTGAGCCCGGGGCCGGTCTATCTCTCGCCGGGCAAGGCCGCCACGGTGGGGACCCTCATGGGTAAGGCCAAGATGAAGATCGAGTCCTACAGGGGGAACTGGGCCCAGATCGCCTCTCCCACGGACTACGACATGAAGTTCCGCGGGTGGGTGGAGAAGAAGCGGGTCGGCAAGACTGCCTACTACTATTATTCCTACAAATACTCCTTCCGGGTGGACTCGGTGTTCGATACCTCCTGGCTGCAGGGGAAATATTCCCTGGCTACGGACAAGGCCGCCTTCAGCGACAGCGCGGCATCGGTCCCCTTTGCCTATATCCGCAAAGGCACCCCGATCACGTTCTTCAAGAAGGTTGGGAGCGGCATGTTCATGGCGGTGCTCTCACGGAAAAACTACGGCGCCGTTCCTTCTCTCACAACCCTATTGGATTCTTTCGAGAATTCCA
The DNA here is from genome assembly GCA_003249585.1 of Deltaproteobacteria bacterium. Lineage (GTDB taxonomy): Bacteria > Myxococcota_A > Polyangia > HGW-17 > HGW-17 > SZUA-580. The sequence continues at coordinate 5,517 of QKIM01000049.1, read as the reverse complement.
CCTGGACCAACTACTATTTCTCGCAGTATGACAAGGCCTATGAGTTGAAAGTCTTCCTTTACATGGGCTTTGAAGACATCCGCCCCAACCGCAAGTAACCCCTCCGAATCAGCGTCGTCGGCCCGAGCTCTTCTGGAGCGCCTTGAGAAACTTCCTGTTCACCTTGAAGCCATGTTTTTGGGCATGTCGGACATCGGCCCATGCGTGGGTGTAGTCGGCGGTGTTGAAATACGCCAGGGCGCGATTGTAATAGGCCTTCAAGAGCTTCGGGTTCTTCTCCAGGGCCTTGGAGTAGGCCTCGATGGCATCCTTGTACCGCTTCAGCGTCGCGTTTACGACTCCGAGCATGTAGTAGACGGTGACCTCCCGGCGGCCCAGCTCGACAGTCTTGTTCAGATCCTCGCGGGCCTTCTCCAGATCCTTCTTCCGGTACCGGATCATCGCCCTGACGAAGTAGGCGCTGGCGTAAGCCGAATCTTTGGCGATGGCCTTGTCGATGTCTGAAAGGGCGTCATCCAACTGTTTGAGATGGTAGCGGACAAAGGCGCGGTTCTTCAGGGCCTTGGTGTAGTCCGGCTTCAGTTTGAGGGCCTCGTTGAAGTCGGGGAGCGCCATGCGGTATTTCTTCTGCATCATGTACAGGAGTCCCCGGTTGTACTTCGCCTTGGCAGATCCAGGCATGAGGGCGATGGCCTTGGTGTAATACTCCACGGCCTTCTTGACGTTCTTCTTCTCCTCCATGATCAGACCAAGCTGGTTGTGTGCCTGCCCATTTCGGGGATTGAGCTCCAGGACCTTTTTAAAGTCCCGCTCGGCAGAATTCCAGTCTTTGAGGCTGACATGGACGAACCCGCGGTTGAAGTATGCCTTCTCGTGCGTCGGGTCGAGTTCGATGGCCTTGTTGAAGTCCTCGATGGCCCGGGTCGTGTTCTTCTCCTGGTAAAACCACATGGTCCCGCGGGAGAAATAGGCATTGGCGTTTTTCGCGTCCTTGGCAAGGATGGCGGTCATGTCAGCCACCGTCATCTTCTTTTTCTCTGCTGCCTGAGGCTTCTTGGCCGCCTTTTCGCTCTTGTCCCCACCCTGGTCCTTGGCGGGGGACTCCTGGGCCGTACCTCCAGATGGCGGAGTGGACGGTCCCTTGGCTGAAGTGCAGGCGAAGAGCCCGAGGGTGATCACGAGGGGGAGCAGGTGGGTGTACTTCATGTGTGCCTCCGGCCGCGTCAGGCTGTCCGCCAGCGCAGCATGTATTCGTTGGCCAAGGAGATATCGGTGCCCTCTTCAATGAGCATCGAGTGGAAGGGGGTGCCCTGGTGGTAGCATCCGTTGCTGCTGGCGGCGTCGATGGCCCAGAACCCGGTCTCGTCGAGCAGCAGGACGAGATGGATTCGCGAGATATTGGCGGAGAAGGGGATGGCATCGTACCCGATATCACAGCGCAGATACCGGCCGATGAGGACCCCACGAGCCAGGGCGGCCGCTGACAGGGGGATGGACATGTCCAGCCCCTTTCCGGTAATGAAGAGGAACCCAAGCGCCCGTTCATCGTGTCGGGAGACCCTGCCCAGATGCAGCGGGCCAACGACGCGCGTCACGAAGGTGATGGGCCGTTCCCCGGTATGGACGAGTCTCAGGCGTGGGTTCACGTCGGGTTTTGGGGGAGGTGGGCGCTCTGCCTCCTCCTCGGCACGCATATCGATGATCTCCCGGGCAGGGAGGTTCTGCCATGCCTCTGCGGGATCTTCAGTACGCAGGGGGGCGTCGTTGTCAAAGGCGAAGATGGCGTATTGGCCCACCTTGATGAAGAAGGCCCCCTCGCACTTGAGGGCCGTCACCGTCGTGCCCGATTCGTCCTGGAATCCGGTCTCGCTGTGCAGGTCCAGGACCTTCACAACGGCTTTCTTATGGGGACGGTGATAGATTCTCACGATCAGGTGCCGCAGGGACACGGAGGGATCTGACCCGAGAGCGAGCTGGCACGAGGGATGCCGGCCGACGAGGATGTCGGCGCATTTTCCTTCGCCCACGACCCGATCGACCTGCACGAAGTCACCGTCCTCTCCCAGAGCCGTGATGAGATATGCAGCCCGGGATGCCTCGGCTGAGAGCGCTCGGAGCTGCTTGTGGTGCTGAATGAATCGGTGGCGGATCCAGGCAGAGACCGGGATCGGTACGATGTCACGGGACACGATCCTCGTGGCGCTCAGCGGGCCTGATGGCCGGGGGATGCGAATATTCGTACTGTCGTTGCTCATGGTATCTTGATGGCCGCGCTCGGGTCGCGGGTGCCATCATTTTATCCACTCCCCCGGGCCGAATCCAGCTGATTCTCGCGGTTCGGACCCGGGAGACTGGCGTCAACCGGCACGCCCATGCATCTTCACGAGGGGAGGCTTGTAGAGGGGCAACTTCCTGCTATAATCGGCCACTGAGAATTCAGTGTGCCTCGCCAGCCAGCCGAGCCTGGTCCGGGGCAGCCGCGTCGACGGGATCCCGTCGGGTCGGGAGCTTTGAAATGTTGTTGACGATCATCGTGAGTGTCGCCCTGGGGATGTGCGTGGGGATTGGTGTTTTCGCGCTCGTCGGCCACTCAGGCGGAACCCGGTCTCCCAAGACGGTCAAGCCCCACCGGCAGATGACGGCCTTTGCCCGGCTTCGCACCGATCTCTGGAAGCTGTCCAGCAAGGACTTTGAAAGCGATCTCGAATTTTTCCAGGTTATCCTCAACATGGTGGGCCCCCAGAGTTCCGCTCAGCGGATCACCTACCTCGCCCGTGAAGAGGGGGACTCCTTCATCCCGCGGCTGGAATGGCAGGAGGATGGGACTGCACATGGAGATTTTCTCCCCTTTTGCGCGGACATCGAGACGCTGTTCGGTACCGGGCGCGCTTTTCGGCTCACCTCGGAAGGCATCCACAGGACCTGTCTCGACGAGGGCGACTCGGGCATGCAGCAGCTCTCCACCGAGTGCATAGAGCGGGTCGGTGAGAATTTCGCCCGAAACGGGATCGTGGAACTGCATTATTTCCCTGTAAAGGTCGGCAAAAAGCTCATGGGGGGCATATTGCTCCAGCAGTGCTCTTCGCCCGAAAGCACCCGTGATGTTCCCAAACCTGTGATCCACATCCTCGACGACGTGGTCACCATTTTGTCACGTACCCTCGAGAAGGGACTCTTCGAGTCTGTCCGGCTCGAGATGGAGGAAGCGCTCCGGAGAAGCGAGGTGAAGTACAGGATGATCTTCGAGAACCTGCACGACACCTATTTCAGGACGGACTCCGAGGGGCGGATCATCCTCGTCTCTCCCTCGTGCCTGAAGATCTTCGGATACTCCTCCGACGAGATGATGGGGATGAACTTCACGAAGGATCTGTTCTTCTCCGTCCAGGAGCGCGACAACTTTCTCAAGACCATCGGGCTCCATGGGCAGGTTCAGGAGTTCGAGGGGCAGATGCGGACCAAGGACGGGCACCTCCTGTGGGTGTCCACCAATGCGCATTATTTCAGTTCCGAGGGGGAAGATATCGGGTTTGAGGGGATTCTCCGGGACATTACGGAGCGCAAGTCTCTTGAGGAGCAGCTCATTCGCGCGGAGCGCATGGCCGCCGTCGGTACCCTGGCCGGTGGTGTAGCCCATGAATTCAACAACATCAACCTCGCTGTGCTCGGGTACTCGGAGCTCGGAATGTTCCGAAAGGATCTCCCCGAGGACGTCAAGAACTACTTCAAGACGATCCGCAGATCGGCGCTGCGAGCCAAGAACATCACCTCCAACCTCCTGACCTTCAGCGGTGGAAAAACGGGCAGTATAGGCTCCGGGAATCTCTCCGATGTGGTCACCGAGACCCTCATCATGCTCGATCACGAGGTCGCCTCCAAGGGGGTCCATATCGTGAAGAATCTGCGCTCTGTCCCCCACACGATGATGGACACGACCCAAATCGGGCAGGTCATCCTGAACATCCTCATCAACGCGCACCACGCCATGATCGAGAGCCCGGACAAGACTATTACCGTGGAGACCGGTGTGGACGATGCCTGGGTCTTCGTGAAGATCGGCGACCGGGGATGCGGGATCCCTCCCGAGCACCTGAACCAGATCTTCTCCCCCTTCTTCTCCACAAAGGGCGAACATTCGCACGGTGCAGATGCTCAATCCTCGGTCAAGGGGACGGGGCTCGGGCTCAGCATCAGCCACACCATCGTCTCCAACCACAAGGGCTCCATCGATGTGGTGTCCAAGGTCGGGGAGGGGACGACCTTTACGGTGAAGCTCCCCATCGTTCCGACCCGTGCCCGGAAGGACTCTGTTCCTTCCCAGGTCGGAGTGCCCGGTGCTGTCTGTGCCACAATCCTCATTCTGGACGACGAGCCCGATCTCCGGCAGCTCCTTGACACCTTCCTCAAGACGCTGGGGCATGAGGTTCTCACTACGGGCGACGGGCAGGAGGCCCTGAACATCATAGGGGAAACTCATGTCGATATTGTGATCGTAGACCTGCAGATGCCCAAGATGACCGGCACGGTCTTCCTCGACCGTCTCCACGCGGCCCCAGGATCAGCGACGCCGACGGTCATCGTCATGACCGGCAAGGTCATGTCCAAGGAGCGGGAAGAGTATCATCGGGAGCGGGTGTTCAGGGTGATACGGAAGCCCTTTAAACTCAACGAAATCAGTCTTCACGTTTCCGACGCGCTCCTCTCGAGAGCGGGCGTCGCATCGGGGGAACATGACATCTGAACCACGGAAAAAAACCTACCTGAAAGACTATCGACCGCCCGATTATTTCATCGAGCATTGCCACCTCGCGGTACGGATCGACGCTGATGAGACCACCATCACGGCGCGCCTCGACGTTTCCCTCAACCCTGAAGGGCAGGGTGGAGCCCTGATCCTCGTGGGCCGCAACCTGGAAACACTCGGGATCAGGATCGATGGACTGGCAATCCCAGAGGACGCCTTCGAGATTACGGCGGAGACCATGACGATTCATGAGCCCCCAGAGCGCTTTACACTGGAAACGGAGGTCCTGGTACATCCAGACGAGAACACCTCACTGGAGGGACTCTACCGGTCGGGCCGGATCCTCTGCACCCAATGTGAGCCAGAGGGATTCAGGAAGATCACGTGGTTTCTCGATCGTCCCGATGTGCTTGCGACCTATTCCGTCCGGATCGATGCTCCGATCCAGGAGTTTCCGGTGTTGCTCTCCAACGGAAATCTGACGGGGGAGGGGCGCGAGGAGGACCGGCACTGGGTCACCTGGGAGGATCCCCATCCCAAGCCTTCCTACCTCTTCGCACTGGTGGCGGGTCGCCTTTCCCCGGTGCAGGAACACTTCATCACGGCTTCGGGACGCGCGGTGACCCTAGAGATTTATGTGGAGGAGAAGGACGTGGATCGGGTCGGCCACGCGATGTACGCACTGAAAGAAGCCATGCGTTGGGATGAGGAGACCTTCGGGCGGGAATACGACCTGGATCGCTACATGATCGTCGCCGTGGACAGCTTCAACC
>QKIM01000478.1 GCA_003249585.1 Deltaproteobacteria bacterium | reverse complement strand
TTCTCTGGCAATGATCGAGGTATTTGTTGAGGTTTTTCTTGAATTTCAATTCAATGGAGTAGGCTTTTGCCCTGGCCATCTTCTCCTGCATGCCATACTTTCCCGAGATGCGCTCCTTTTCGCACTCCATGATGCGGCGGACGATGCCCCCGCAGATGGTGTCGGGGAAGACCAGCGGCTGCTTGCGCAGCGCCTCGAGCTCCTCCTTGGTGTGGACCTTGGTGCGGGTGAATCCCATGGACCGCTTTTTGTGGGCTCGGGTCGGAGGCAGGTTCGGCGAGGCCTTCTCGGAGGGGCTCTTGTCGCAGGCGATGAGAGAGAACAGGACGAGGGGGAGCAGGATGAGGCGCATGGCTACTTGAGGATGCGGGGCTTGTGGGAGGGCTCGATGATCTCCTCGGGGTGTGTGAAGATCCGGGCGACGCCCTTCTTGATGAGGTATCGGTCGTCGGTGCACGCCTCGTCGTGTCCGCACACGGAGTCGCCGGAGGTCTTGTCGTTGTACACCGTGATGACGCCCTCGTAGTTGCGCAGGATCGTGAGGTGGTCCGAGCGGGCCAGCAGGTAGTTGGGGCCCACGGGGATCTTGCCGCCGCCGCCGGGGGCGTCCACCACGAACTGGGGCACCGCGAGTCCGCTGGTGTGGCCGCGCAGGGACTCGAGGATCTCGATACCCTTGCCCAGGGAGGTGCGGAAATGGGAGATGCCCCGGGAGAGGTCGCACTGGTAGATGTAGTACGGTTTCACCCGAATCTTGAGGAGCCCGTGCATGAGCTTCTTCACGACGTGGCGGCAGTCGTTGACGCCGCGCAGGCGCACCGTCTGGTTCCCCAGGGGGACGCCGGCGTTGGCCAGCTTCTCGCAGGCCGCCTGGGACTCGGGCGTGATCTCGTTGGGGTGGTTGAAGTGCGTGTTGAGGTAGATGGGATGATACTTCTTGATCATCTCCGTGAGCCCGTCGTCGATGCGCTGGGGACAGACCACGGGCATGCGGGAGGCGAGGCGGATCATCTCCACGTGGGGGATGGACCGGATCTCGGCGATGACCTCCTCGAGGCGCTCGTTGGAGAACATGAGGGCGTCCCCGCCGGAGACGAGGACGTCACGCACCTCGGGATGGGCGCGGATGTACTCGATCTGCTTGGCCAGGACCCGTTTGTTGACGTGGCGATCCACCTCGCCCACCATGCGGCGTCGCGTGCAGTGCCGGCAGTACATGGAGCACACGTGGGTGATGAGCATGAGCACCCGGTCAGGGTAGCGGTGGGTGATGCCCTCCACGGGGGAGTCGGCGTCCTCGTCGAGGGGATCCAGGAGATCGCCCATGTGGATCTCGGTCTCCTTGATGGAGGGGACCGACTGCATCCTCACGGGATCCTGCAGGTTGCCCGGATCGATGAGGGAGAGATAGTAGGGCGTGATCGCCATGTCGAAGGTGGTGAGTGTCCCGCGGATCTCCCGCTCTTCCTGCAGGGAGATGGGGAGCACATCCTTGAGCTGCTCCACCGTCTTGATGGAGTTTTTCAACTGCCATTTCCAGTCACTCCACTGCTCTTCGGTGACATCCTTCCAGATGGGTATCTCTCTGTAGTGGCGCATGGGTAGCTCCCTCAGCCGATGTAGCGCTGCTTGTAGATGTCGCGGATGTACTGGCTCTCGCGCACGTACTCCAGGGAGATCTTGGCGTGGTCCTTGGTGTAGCCGTTGCCGATGAGCATGGTGACGTCCATGCCCACGCCTTCGGCGCCCAGGGCCGCCTTGGTGAAGGAGGTGGCCATGGAGAAGTAGTAGACGGTGCCGCCGTCACGGCAGGGGAGGATGGCGCCCATCTCACAGTCGGGGCGGGAGACGCAGGAGATGACGAGATCGGCCATCTTGCCGTCGGTCAGCGCGGCGGTCTGCTCGTACATGCCCACCGCGTCGGTGGCGTTGCAGCGGAAGGAGGCGTCCAGGAAGGGGACCTCGGCCAGGAACTTCTCGCCGCTCTCCGAGGAGGCGGTGCCGATGACCTGACCGGTCACGCCGGCGTACTTCTTGGCCACGTAGGCGCACAGGAGACCGCTCTTGCCGGAGGCGCCGATGATGAGGACGCGCATGCCCGGCTTCACGAGGTTGGCGGTCTGCGCGGGGGCGCCGGCCACGTCGAGGACGGCCAGGGCGAGCTTGTCGTCCATGTCTTCGGGGAGCTTGGCCCAGATGCCCGATTCAAAGAGGATGGCCTGTCCCTTGATGTCCACCTGGTCGATGTCGATGTGGATCTGTTTGATCTCGTCGATGCGCAGGGGGGTGAGGGAGAGGGAGACGAGGGAGGCGATGCGGTCGCCCACCTTGAGATCGATCTTGCCCTGGAGTGCCGAACCGATGCGCCGAACCACGCCGATGAACATGCCGCCGGAGCCGGTCACGGGGTTCTTGTGCTTGCCGAAGCGGTCCACGATGGAGAACATGATCTCCTTGATCTTCTCGGGATCACGGCCTGCCTCGTCCTTGATCTGGGTGAAGCTGGCGCTGTCGACGTTGAGGGTTATGACATCGCAGAGAATTTCGTTGTCGTACTCCTTGCTCAGGTCGTTGTCGATGCGAAGAGCAGGCTGGGGGAGCACGCCTTTGGGTTCGAGGACTCTGTGGGTTCCGAATCTGTTGCCTTTGAGTTCTGCCATGTCAACCTCCGGTCAGGTGGCCGCCCGCATGCGGCCCGGAAAAAAAGAATGAGGGGTGTTGGTTGTCATCGCCCGAGGGCGGATAGTTGAGTAGCGAGAGGGAGCTGGGCTGGAGGCTGGTCTCGTGGACCGGACCCCTAGCGGGGGCGGTAGATGATACGCCCCCGTGTGGGATCGTAGGGGGAGACGGCGACAATCACACGGTCGCCCAGAACGACGCGGATGCGGTAGCGGCGCATCTTTCCAGCGAGGTGGGAGAGTACCACCAGGCCGCTGTCGGTCTTCACTCGGAACTGGCCGCCCGCCAGCACTTCAACGACTTCACCTTCAAGTTCTATTTGGTCATCCTTGGACATTCATCTCACCTAAGCTCTGAGTTACTTCGGCGTGCCGAGAGCAGGAATTTTCCTGCGGTCAGCCCGTTTCGCAGGCGAATGTATCAGGACTTTTTTATTCGTCAAGGCAATTCCCCATGAATCAATTTCCAAGGTCTCAGAACAGGTTGGCGTCGCGCAGGGGGCAACCCCGGGGGGGCATTTGTTTTTCTCTTCACAAAAAAGGGATCGCGCGGGGATTGCATTTGGGTGTGGAAAAATCAAATCATTTGATATATCCTTGTGTCAGCTAGAGCACACAGTGTCAACCGGCGCCCTACATGGCGCCGTTTCCGAGGAGCCCGACCTTGAGTACATCCTTCCCTTTCAGCGGCATGCGCGTCCGATTTGCCGGCGAGACCGACATCGGCAAGGATCACGAACACAACGAGGACTCCATCTATCTCCCCGCGAGCATCCCCATCGGTATCGTCGCCGACGGCATGGGCGGCGCCGCGGCGGGCGAGGTGGCCTCCAAGATGTGCGTGGACACGCTGTCCGAATATTTCATCACGACCGGACACGGCTGGAACCCGGTGTGGCCCATGCACATGGACCCCCTCAAGTTCAACCTCTATCGCATGGAGTCCGGGATCGTCCTCACCAACGACCGCGTTCATCGTCATGGCAAGGAGAACATCTCCTGCAAGAGCATGGGCACGACGGTGGTGGCCATCTACTTCGAGGACAACTACGCCATCATCTCCCACGTGGGGGACTCGCGCATCTACCGGGTGCGTGACGGGCGCATGGATCTGCTCCTCGAGGACCACTCCTACGTCAACGACATCGCGCGCCTGCGGCACATCACCCCCGAAGAGGCGGCAGCCTCGGGGACCAAGACCAACGTCGTCACCCGCGTCATTGGTCCCAACCCCCAGGTCACCCCGGACTCGGCGGTCATCTACCCCAAGCTCAACGACCTCTTCATCCTCTGTTCCGACGGGCTCAACGACATGATCAGCGACGACACGATCCTGGAGATCGCCCTCTCCACCGATGATCTCGACGAGATCGCCGAGAAGCTCGTCGACGCGGCCAACGAGGCCGGCGGCGAGGACAACATCACCGCCATGGTCATCCGCATCGAGCCCGACCGCTAGCCGCCCCGTCCCCATTGACAGGAGGTCCCCGGGGGGGTAAATTGGGAAGTATGATTCCGAAAAAATTTCCCGTGTGGATTGTTGTTTGTGGAGTGCTGATAGGTTTCACAGGCGCCTGTGAGTCGTCAACGTCCTACGACTGGATGTCCGACGGAGGAGGCGACGGGCAGGCCGACACCTTAGAAGATGCCGCCGATGCCGCTCCCGACGCCGACGGAGGGTCAGTCGACCCTCCCCCGGATATCACCGGAGTGTGGGCCCGCAAGATGTACAACTACTCCATCGTGAACTATCCGATGATCGGTCCCATGGACACCGTCAGCATCTCCCTCGTGCGCTCACAGATCACCCAGGACGGGACCGCTCTGGTCTTTGTCGAGGAGACCTGCGCCATGCGCATGGTGAGCGACACCGACCTGGTCTCCGTGCTATTCCCCGAGGCCTTCATCGCCTCCATTCCCGTGGAGACAAAATCCGGAGCGTGGGAATCAACGGCTCAGGGATACCTGCTTCGGCAGTATCCCTTCTGGCAGGTACAGGGGGCGCACCTCGAAGACCTCGCCGGCGAGACCCTGCCGACGGATCCCGAGGACCCCCGGGTCTACGATCAGGATCTCGACGGGCAGCCGGGTGTGACGCTTCGGGCCACGGGTCTCCTCGCCGGGGAGATGTACATCGTGCACCGTATCGTCAACGAGCTTTCAGGGATGTATTCTGGAATGGAGCGCCTCGACGGGCTGGTTACGTGGCAGGATGAACAAAATGTGCTGGCCGCCTCCACCACCATCCTCGAGACGCCCATCGAGCGGGCCGTCCACCCCGATCCCACGCTCAGCCGATACCGCTTCCGACCCGTGGAGGAGTCCACCACCTGTGCCGACATCGTCGAGAATGAAGCGGCCATCTTTCCCCTCATGACCGATCTGTTCTGGTGAACCCGGGGCCTCCGGTACTTCGCGACGCAGTGTGAATTTTCGACACAGGGGGCGGTGGCCGTGTTGGGGCTCCCAGACCCCCGCGCGCCATGGTTAGGTAATTTTTTCTTTCAGTGTTTACAGTCGGTTGTGATCGAGGCGGTCACTTTTTCTGAAGCTCTTTACATAAGAAGTTAAGTTGGCACCGGCCTTGCGCTACAGGGGGGCGCTTCGGCACCTGTACCCTTACTGCGGTGGCTCGGCTGCCCCGGGAATGATCCCGGGCCAGTCTGCACACCGGTTCACCTGGAGTTTGTAACAGAATGTATAAGAAAACACCCATCGTCCTGACGTTGGCCCTCGCCTTCGTCGCCCTCGCCCTGCCCACGGAAGCGGGCGCGCTGACCTTCTCCCGCAAGAAGATCGCGGTGTACCAGAACGTCCGGCTGGAGAACAACCTGGCCGAGTCGGCCTGGGACATCCACTGCCCCGATCCCCGCATGCTCATCCCCGCTCCCGGCGAGTATGGTCACTGGTCCTCCGTACGCCTCACCCCCGAGCGGTATCCTTTCATCCTGCAGACCATCGCCTACGATATTATCACCGATTACGACATGGACTGCGACGCCAACACCCCCCACGAGGTGGCGGTCTTCATCGGCAACAGCATGATCCCCGACGCCGTCCCCGAGTTCCTCGGCTTCTTCGACGGGCCCAGCGACCATCCGGCCACCGAGGGACCCCATCGCGCCATCATCCGCCTGGACGACTCCATCGAGCTTCTGCAGGGCGAGTATCTCTTCATCTCCATAGAGATGGCCCGTGAGGACAACAACATGGTGTGTCTCACCTTCTGCGGCTCCCTGGACGTGACCCCCGGCGCCAACTACTGGTCCAACAGCACCGACACGCCATACGACTGGCAGGCCCTCGAGGAGTTCTTCGGCAGCCACGCCGGCGACGTGCGCGTCATGGCCTATGGGCGCCAGTTCGCCTTCTGGTACTATCCATAGGCGTAAAGGATTCCTGAAACGGAAACCCCCTGCCTTCCCGCCTCCCCCATGGGACACCCTGCACCGCCGAAGCCCCGCGCATGGTGTCCTCCCCTTTGATTCCGCTCCATGATCTGCGTACTCCCGACAGGCATAAGGAAAAAATTATGTCAATGATTCTTCCCCGCTTGATCAAGTGTGAAAGGTGTGCTTTCCTTTGACGGACCCACGGCCAAGGAGCGTTATGATGAAAACAAAACCGGTATTCTTGTTGTCCCTTCTTCTCTCTCTTTTCGTCTTCGGCGTCGGCTGTGACGATGACTCGAGCTCCAACAACTCCTCGGGCCACTGCGGCAACGGCATCCTCGAGACGGGCGAGCAGTGCGACGACGGCAACACCGTCGGTGGTGACGGCTGTTCCTCCAACTGTTTTCTGGAGAGCCTCGTCTGCGGTGACGGGATCCTCGGCTTCGACGAGGAGTGTGATGACGGCAACAATCTCGACGGCGACGGGTGCAGCGCCGACTGCCTCACCGAGTCCGCCACCTGCGGCAACGGCGCCGTGGAGACGGGCGAGCAGTGCGACGACGGGAACACCACCAGCGGCGACGGGTGCAGCTCCACCTGCATGAACGAGGGCGCCACCTGCGGCAACGGCGCCGTGGAGACGGGCGAGCAGTGCGACGACGGGAACACCACCAACGGCGACGGGTGCAGCGCGACCTGTCAGAGCGAGGGAGCGGTGTGCGGCAACGGCTTCATCGAGGTGGGCGAAGATTGCGACGACGGGAACACCACCAGCGGCGACGGGTGCAGCTCCACCTGTCAGAGCGAGGGGGCCGTCTGCGGCAACTACCTCGTGGAGGCGGGTGAGGAGTGCGAGCCCCCGAACACCGCCACCTGCGACAGCAACTGCCAGACCATCTCCACGGGCGAGTGTGATGTGGCTGACTCCTATGATACTGCCTGCTCCGCCAACACAAACGGCCAGTGGTGCTGGGACGGCGGCACGGGCGGCGATCTCTTCTGCGGCTGCGACCCGGATTATGGCGATGTCGACTGCCAGATCACCGGATATGAGACCTGCAACGTGTCCACAAACCTGTGCGAGTCCAGCAGTGTGACCTGCGGTGTGGACAGCTTCGAGCCCAACGAGTCCGAGAGCGCTCCGGCCACAGTCGCTGTCGACGCCACCAATGTTGCGGCCGTCTGTTCCACCGACACAGACTGGTTCGCCTTCGACGCGCCTGGGGACACTGTTGTGGTTACGGTCACCTGGACCGACGACGGCTCCACGGATGCGGACCTCAAGGTCACCGACTGCTCCGGAACGACGTTGGCTTCCGGTACAACGGGCAACGCCGACAACGAGACCCTGGCTGTTACGGGGCTTACGGCCGGCGGCACCTATTGTGTGAACGTCATCCTCTACAGCGGACCCGCCTCGGGTACGGATGTGGACTACGAGATGGTCATCACCGAAGGTGTCAGTTGCTGGCTCGACTCCGACTGCTCGGGGACCGACATCTGCCCCGCCACCGTCGACGGCCGCTCCGCCTGTGCCGCGACCGTTCCCACAGGCGCCGGTTGTGGTGACAATGTGTCCGGCGACAACGACCGACCCAGCCTGGCCGAGCTGCTCACCAGCGACGCTACGATCACCGAGAGCATCTGCGACGGCAACCCCTCAAACCCTGTGGACACCGACTGGTTCACCTTCGTCCTTGCGGAGGGCGACGAGTTCGTGCTCACCGTGAACCAGGCCTCGGGCATGAGCGACGGCGATCTGGACCTGGTCATCTACGACGCCACCGGGCTCCTCGTGGCCTACGCCGGCACCGTGGAGAACCCGGAGAGCATCACCGGGGCCGGGCTCCCCGCGGGGACCTACTATGTGGGAGTGTATTACTACGACAACGACACCGCCACGGCAGCCTCCACCACCTACGACATCGTGGTCTCCATTACGGCGGGTTCGGGCTGCATCGATGACGGGGACTGTGCACAATTCTATGGGCGCAGCGTCTGCAACACAGGTCTGTGTGAGCCCTTCGAGGGAAACGCCGCCCAGCAGCCGGGCGACTTCTGTGACGACAACTCCGACTGCGATCCCTCCACCACCGGTTCCGTCTACCTCACGGGCCTGTGCTTCACCGCCGATCCCACGGTGAACGAAGACAACATGT
>QKIM01000594.1 GCA_003249585.1 Deltaproteobacteria bacterium | reverse complement strand
CGTAGGCCTGATACATCATGGCGAAGGAGGGACCGTCAATGTCCGTGACCAGGATGGAGTGTTGCGGGAGGGTCTCATAGGCCTGCTCCCCGAAATAGTGGGCCAGGTTGTCACGGTACTTCAGGTCATGGTTCTGTCCATAGAGCTGTACCGCAGCCACCATGAGGATCACCGGGAACGCCAGCCCGGCGTGGCGTGAGAGGAACCCCTCGGTCCCCGTCCGGGCGCTGGTGAGCCAGCTCAGGCCGGTTCCCAGTGCCAGGGCACAGATCATGTAGGGTGCCATGTAGTAGGAGGTGATGTCCTGCACGGAGTAGGTGGAGTTGTAGATCACCATGGCGCCGAAGGCCAGACCGAGGGTGACCCCGAGACGCCAGTTCTTCACGCCCAGTTCCACGGCTCCAGCCAGGACGAGAAAACTCCCCACGATCCCGAACTCCTTGGTGAAGGTGAGGAAGAAGCGGTTGATCCCCGTGCCCAGGGAGCCACCACGCCGGAAGACCGAGTATTCCCGCCCTGTGACGTGGTAGAGGAACCGCCCGAGGGAGGAGGGATCGTTCCAGGCGAGGGTGTCTCCCCCTGCGGCCGAGGCGGCGATGGGGAGATAGAGATAGAGGATCTGGAACCCGAGGACGATCCCTCCGAGCATGAGGAGGGGGCGTGGCCGGAACAGCGTCCTGGGCTCCGTGGCTGCGAAGAGAAAGACCACGGCAGGGAAGAAGAGGACCATGGTCAGGTGGTTGGTGAACCCGAGCCCGAAGCTCACCGCCATGAGGATGAGGTGGATCATCCTCCGCTCCTTGATCCAGCGGATCATGGTGTACAGCACGGCGCCCACGAGCGCGTTGTTGAGGGCGTACACCTCCACGATGCGGCCGTGCATCCAGAAGGTGTAGGTCAGGCTGAAGAAGAGCGCGGAGATCAGGGAGATCCAGGTTCGCCCCGTGATCTGTCGGATGGAGAGGAAGACGAAGAGGACCGCCACGGACTCCAGCATGGCGTCCATGAGAGCGATACCGAAGGCCGGGGTGGCGAAGGGCAGGAGCGAGAAGAGCTTCCCCAGCAGGGTGAAGAGTGGATACCCGCTGGGGTGGGCGACCCCCATGGTTATGGCGGCGTTGGACAGTTCCGGGCTGTCGCCCCAGGTCACCCCGGGGGGCAGCGAGATGAGGTAGACGATGAAGGGGACCAGCCAGGAGAGGTGGAGGGAGATGGACCGCTCATGGGCGGTCAACAGATGTCGTGCCTGTTTGAGGTTCACCAGTCAATCACCTTGGAGTTGTCGAACTTCTTTCGCGCGGCCTGTCCCGCCAGGGCCCTGAGATATTCGGGGAGCTGGGGGTTCTTCTCGATGCGTTTGAACCAGGGGATCATGGAGTCATCCCGATTGAGGGCCAAAATGCGCAGGATGCGTTCACGATATCGTACCTGCCCGAAGGCCGGGTATTTGAAGCCCCTCAGGTTGAGGCGGGTGATGTTTATGGTGTCCTCCTTGGTCCCCTCGGGGTGCAGGGAGAAGATCTCCGGGGAGCACTTGAAGACAGACTTCTTCGCCTCGAACTCCCGGCGCAGTTTGGCCAGGACGGGATCATCGAGGGATTCGTACTTGAAGGTGAGTCCGATGGTCGTCATGCAGCGCAGGCGCTCCGAGGGGTTGTCCAGGCTGCGGGTCAGCCGGGTCATGATGCGGCGCTCCTTGAGGGGAGTGGCGCCCTTGACCCAGACCAGGGCGTAGGTGAGGATGACCCTCGTCGTCTCGTCCTTGAGGGCGAAGAGATCCAAAAAGAGGTCGACGAAGTCGGGGTTTCTCAGGAAGGCGGCGGCGAAGAGCAGGTGTCTGGAGGGCGGTTTTCCGTCGTTGAGGGATTCCTTGAGCAGCGCCTCGATCTCCCGCATCGTGCTGATCTTGGGGTTGGTCACCACCCTGCTCAGGGCGAGGAGGACGGCCTCCTTCTCTTTGCGATTCGTGGTCTTGAGGACCTCCTCCAGCGCATCGACGATGAGGGGGTGGTTGAAGTCGCTCTTTCCCGCCATCCAGATGGCGGCGAGCTTTTCTCCCTGGGTGCCGCCAAGGATCTTCCGGTTGAGGAGCTTCGCGGTATCGTCGTTGTGCAGCTTGGCCAGATGGGTGATGGCGCGGATGCGGTCCCCCTCTTTGGGGGAGCGCAGGCGGGTATAGTACTGACCATAGGTCTTGTACCATGCGTGGAAGGTGTCGTTGAGCCGGTCGTACCCCCACCAGCCGAATCCCACGGCGAGGAGGAGGACGATGTAGAAGGAGGCCTGTCCCCCTCTCAGCAGACCGGTGTCGAAGGTCTCCGGGTCGCTCTTTTTGGCTCCTCCGAAGACGTGGGAGATAAAGCGGGAGTGGTTCAGGAACCTGTCAAAGACCAGGGCGACACCCAGGGCCAGGAGCAACAGCCCCACATAGAAGACCGACCGCAGCCAGAAATCCGTAGAGAGGCTGCGGGACGAAGTGCGGATGTATCCAAAGGCCCAGTGGGTGTACCCATAGAGCAGGGCGGCCCAAAAGCCGGTGTACATGAGCAAAAGCCCACGATGTCGCAGCCAGCGGTAGAAGAACCCCTTTTTTTGGGCGCTCATCGGGGCGTTCCCTTCCTGAGGGTCGCCAGAAGCGCCTCGGCCTGGGGTGTAATGGAGTGATAACTGAAAGAAACCAAGATATTATTAAGGATAGTCATGGCCTTCTTCGGATCGCTCCCCGCGAGCCAGGTGGCCAGGCGGTAGGAGTTGATCGGCAGGTCCGGAGAGAGCGCGATGGCCTGCTCCATGAGCTGGGCGGCTCTGGCCCCTTTGATGTTCTGGGCGTGGTGCCATTCGGCCAGGAAGGAGAGCGCCTCAGGATGGAGCTGTTTCATGGGCTCGAGGAGTGCCACGACCCGGGACTTCTCATCTCTCATGGTCTTGATGTCCAGGGTGCTGCCGTACTCAGCCAGCACCCGTGACGCCTGATAGTTTGCGCCCAGGGCCTTATAGGCTTTGGCGGCCTTGAGATAATAGGTGCCGTAGTGGGCCTGCTTGTAATGACGGGAATAGCGGGCGAGGACCTCAAAATACTGAGGATTCCCGCGATCCACGGCTACCGCCTGTTCCACGGCCTTCACCGCTTCGGGATAGCGCCCCTCGAAGAAGAGAATCCGGGCGCGTGCCAGGAGGATCAGCGGGTTGTTCGCGGTCACCTTGCTGGCTCTGTCCACCATCTTCGTGGCTTTGTCATAGGCCTTGCGGTGCAGGTGGATGAGGGCGCGGATGTACAGGGCGCGGTATCCTTCGGGGACCAGCTTTGTGAGGCGCACCACGATGGAGTGGGCGGCGCCGATCTTGTTGAGGTCCATGTACAGTCGGGCCATCTGGAAGAGAGAGTCCGGGTGGTTCATGATGTGGGGGCGCAGCCCGTCGAGGATGGCCAGGGCTTTTGACGTGCGCCCCATGGCGGCGTAGGCCCTGGCCGTGAGGATCACCATGGAGGGATCGTGCCCATGCCGCTTCATGGTGTTGTTGAGGAGGAAGATGGCGCTGTGGTATCGCTGTGCCGTGATGAGGGCGCCGGCGAGGAGTTTCGCGCGATAGGGTCTGAGTCTCACAGGGACGGGGGCGAAGGCCGCCTCGATGGAGTGGGAGAAGAGGGCCCGCTGAAGGCTGCGCCGAAGCTCTTTGTCCGGGAGCTTGCTCATGAGGCGCTTGACCAGCCCCCAGTCGCTGAGTTCGATCGCGCCATCCAGACAGGTCTCGAGCCTGGCCGAGGCGAGGGAATCGGCACCGCAGGTCTTGTGCACGGAGTCCCTGTCCTCGACGAGGATGGCCACCTTGAGGGAGAGGGCAGCGATCCTGCCTGTGTCGCAGGAGGGACACTTCTTGAGGGTAGCCATGGCCTTGACCGCCTTCTCCGGCATGAGCTCCTTGACGTAGTACTCCGCCCTGAGGAGGCGTACCTCGGGGATGGGGAAGGTCGCGAGCCGCGCCAGATGTTTCTCCATGGCGTCCAGGGGGCCGGCGCCATGGAGGATGGCCTCGGCGATGCACAGGGAGGTCTCGGGCATGTACCAGAGGTTCTGTGCTTTCTCACACAGCCGTTTCTTCTCGGCGGGGTCGGTCTGTGTCAGGGCGTGACTCAGCCACACCTTGGCCAGTTCGCGCCGGCTGACGCGGCCGTCGGGGCCGGGAAGCTTCCCTTCTCCCGTGAGGAGGTACAGCTCCAGGAGCGCGTGAGGGTGGCCGGGAGACTGTTTCAGGATCTCGTCGAGGAGCACGCGGGCGTGTTTCGTCTTTCCACGCTTGCGCTCGATGACGGCCTGGAGGAGCCGGTAGGGGATCGGGCGGTCACCGAGCTCAATGGCCATGGACACCGAGGAGTGGGCTGCTTCCCAGTTCCCCAGCTCCATGCGGGCCATGGCCAGGGCAAAAAGGTGCAGGTGGGAGCGGGGGAAGGTGACCATCTCGCGTTCGATGAGCATGGCCGCCTCATGGAAACGCCTGGAGACCATGAGTTCTGAGATTGCGGTCATGGATTTGAGCAGTTCTCGGCTGCTGATGTTCCGTTTCCCAGTGATGGCAGCGAGATAGGTGGCTTTATGCGCCTGCTCGGGCAGATCGTGGGAGAGGGCCAGGAGGATGGAGTACTCCCCCTGGCGCATGGCGGAGACGGACCTCCCCAGGAGATCGGGGTGCATGGAGAGGGCGCTTATGGCGTTGTTGTAGTATTTGGGGAGATCGAGCCGGGTCTTTCGGATGATTTCATGGATCGTGTGCCTGTCTCGGCGTCTCGTGGACTGGCGGAAGACGAGCCAGGAGGTGAGCAGGGCACCGCCAATGAGGATCATGGAGAGGGAGAAGAGGGTGGCGAAGGTGCGCAGGTGTCCCGGCCGTTCGAAGGCGATTCCCTGGGTGTTGCTGGGGGCGATGAACCTCAGGAGCGGTTCGGGCTTGTCGTTATAGGTGTTGTCGTCCATGGGAAAGGCTTAAGTGGGCGGGGCCTGGGGTCCCCTGTTGTGGTGCCGCCGCATGTTCTGTTGCCGCCAGATCTCTTCCTGGAGCTGCTTCTCGGCGATCATGACCCGACGAGTGTTGACGATGAAGATGAACCCGAAGCCCAGAAGTCCGATGGCCGCGAGCACAAGCCCCAGCTGGATAAGGGCCCAGCGGTTCCACGTCTCATAGATGGCCTGTCGGGGATTTTCGGGGTTCATGTAGATGGAGTAGTGCTTTTGGGCCCTCATCTCGTCGAAGGCCTTGTTGGCGTCCAGCAGGGAGTCGAAGGTCTCCCGGGTCTGGGTCCACAGGAAGGACTGGTTGGGGAGCCTGAGCCAGGCGGGGAAACGGTTGTCGAAGTAGGCGGCGTCAAAGAGCTTTCGTGGCTCGTACTTGAGGGTGAACCGGATCTTGAAGCGGGATCCCGTGTCCTTGGAGACGACGGACTTGGGGCCGTCCACGGTGATGATCTTGCCCCGCTCGAAGGTCGCGGGGACCTGCACCCAGCGGTAGTTCTTCATGAACCACTCTTCGTAGGGCTTGAGGCCGTAGATCGACATCAGGATAAACCCACCCACCAGAAGGAGGGAGGCCGGGATGTAGCTCATTTTATTTACCGACAGTTCTTCAGCCACGGTGTATGTCCTTCGTCTCGCGGCGCGCCCGGCGCGATGATGAAACGCCTGCAGGCTTGCCGGTGGCGCCTCACTTCCCATTTCGGCAGATTATAACGGAAAATTTCGGTTTAACAATGAAAACCGGGAAAGGGCGCTACTCCTCGTCGCGGGAGAAGAGGGCGTCGACGAAGGGCTTGGCCTCGAAGGGACGCAGATCCTCCACCTGCTCGCCGATCCCGATGAACCGCACAGGGATCTTCATCTTGTCGCAGATGCCGAGGATCACGCCGCCCTTGGCTGTACCGTCCATCTTGGTGATGACGATTCCGGTGAAGTCCATGGCCTTCATGAACTCGTCGGCCTGGTGCAGGGCGTTTTGGCCATTGGTGGCGTCGAGGACGAGGAAGGTCTCATGGGGAGCACCCTCGTAGGCCTTGTTGCAGACTCGGCGGACCTTCTGCAGCTCCTCCATGAGGTTGGTCTGGGTGTGCAGGCGTCCGGCCGTGTCGGCGATGACCACGTCGATGCCTTCCTTCTCCGCATGTTTGACGGCGTCGAAGATGACGGATGAGGGGTCGCTCCCCTCCTTGCCTTTGATGATCTCGCAGCCGACCCGCTCCTCGGCCCAGATGGCCAGTTGGTCGATGGCGGCGGCGCGGAAGGTGTCACCGGCTGCCAGAAGGACGCGCTTCCCCTGGGCCTTGAACATGGAGGCGAGCTTGCCGATGGTCGTCGTCTTGCCCACGCCGTTGACGCCGATGACCAGGATGACAAAGGGCTTTGTGCCTTCCAACTGGAACCCGTGGCTGGGGATGTCGAGGATCTTGGTGGACTCCTGCTTGAGGGTCTCCCAGACAGCGTCTTCGTCCTTGAGCTCCTTGCGCGAGAGGTTCTCCTTCACCGTCTCGAAGAGCTTCTCGGCCGTGGTCGGGCCTATGTCGGCGGTGAAGAGCAGCACCTCCAGCTCGTCGAGGATCTCCTCATCGATCTCCTTTTTGAAAGAAAGCAGCTTGCCCAGTCGGGAGATGAGGGAGCCCCTGGTCTTCTTGAGGCCCTCCTTCAGGGTCTTGGGCTCGGGCTTGGGCTCGGGCTTGGGCTCGGGTTTGGGCTCGGGTTTGGGCTCGGGTTTGGGCGCGGGCTTGGGTTCGGGCTTGGGCTCGGGCTTGGGCTCGGGCTTGGGCTCGGGCTTGGGCTCGGGCTTTGCCGCCGGTGCCGGGACGGGTTTTTCAGCCGGCTCAGCCGAGGGTTCCTCCTCTTCGAGCGCCTCTTGGGGTTCGCTTTCTTCCTCCGGCTCCTCTTCCTCTTCTTCCTCTTCTGCGGCGGGCTTCACCTTGCCTTCTGAGCGGTGCCTGTCTGCCGTTTTCCTGGCGGGCTCACGCTCGGCGGCGGGTTCCTCCTCGGAATAGCCCAGCTCTCTCCTTTTTGCTTTCATCTTCGCGGAGAAGCGCCAGATGAGGTAGATGAAGGCGATGCTTACGAGGATAAGGATGGATGGTGCGATGAACTCGGACATGGGGTTCCTCCATCCGGGCGGGCAGGGCCCCCCGGCGTCCCAATGAACTATCAGAAAAAGAGCTGTTTGGGAACCGGATATCGGCTCAGGGGAATCGCGCGTCAGGCGCGGCGACGTCTGATGGCGATCAGGAAGAGCATGACAAGGAGCGCGGGGAGGACCGGAGCAGAGGATCTCCTGAGGCCGACCGCGCGGCAGGAGCAGGTGCCGACGCTCTCTACGCACACCGTGGCGGCGGGGAGTTTGCCGTCGCAGTCCGTGTCGCTGTCACCGCAGGTTTCCTTGACCCCGGGGTTGATGTCGGGGTTGGAGTCGTCGCAGTCGAGCTGGGCGCAACCGGGGCCGACGCCGAACCCGTCTCCGTCATGGTCCTTGCAGATGGGGCAGTCGTCATCGGCGACGTTGTCGCCGTCCTGATCGATGCCGTCACCGCAGATCTCGCGGGCGCCCGGGTAGGTGGAGGGGTTGTTGTCGTCGGGATCCTGCTCGGCGCAGTCGGCGCCCACACCCCAGCCGTCACCGTCGTGGTCCACACAGTCCACGGTGGGGCACATGGCGAGGAGGGTGGCGTCACCGGCAGCCGCGACCACGCACTCGTGATCGAGACACTGCTCCCCGCCGGCGGCGGACCAGTCGTCGATGGTGCCGTCGCAGTCGTTGTCGATACCGTCGCACACCTCTGGGGCGTTGGGGTAGACCTGATCGTTGTCGGGTTCACAGTCCTGCCAGGGACAGCCGGAACCGACGCCCCAGCCGTCACCGTCGGTGTCGACGCAAGTCTCGACCCAGATGGGACACGCGTTGATGCAGGCCTCAAGCCCGCCATCGCAGTTGATGCCAGCGTCACAGGAGGTCTGACAGGCCAGGATGCAGGCGGGGTCATGACAGGGCCCCGTTGAGGTGGTGTCCGCGGCGAGGCAGTTGTCGGGCGGGCCCGAGGTGTTGTGATCCAGGAGACACTGCTCGATCTGATCCTCGGGCAGGGCGAGGCACTCCTCGGCATCGGCAGGATCGACACAGGGGGTGTCCGTAATGGAGAGGTTGCAGTTCTCGTCGACGTCGTTGCCGCAGATCTCTACGCCCAGGGGATGGACCCAGGCCTTGGTGTCGT
>QKIM01000024.1 GCA_003249585.1 Deltaproteobacteria bacterium | reverse complement strand
GAGGCGCCCCTGGGGGGATTCGTGCCCCACGCCGGTTACATGTACTCCGGCCGGTGCGCCGGGACCTTCTACGGTGCGCTGCCCGCGGTGCCCCCGCTGGTGGTCCTCCTGGGGCCAAACCACACAGGGCTCGGCCCCTCCATCTCCATCGCCGACCACGACCAGTGGGAGACGCCGCTGGGGCGGGTCGCCGTCGACACTGAAAGGGCCCATGCCCTCTGTGACGCGCTCGACGGTCTGGGCCAGCTGGATCGAATGGCGCACCGCCGGGAGCATTCCCTCGAGGTGCACCTGCCCTTCCTGCAGCATCTCAACCCCACCGTGACCGTCCTCCCCGTCACGCTGGGCTTCGTCTCCTTCGAGGTGATCGAGCGGCTCGCCGCGGCCCTCGACGAGGTGACGCGCGCGCTGACTCCCAAGGACCTGCTGGTGGTGTCCTCCACGGACATGTCCCACTTCGTGAGCGCCGGCAAGGCCAGGGACCTCGACTTTCAGGCGCTCGACAGGGCTCTGGACCTGGATCCTCGGGGCCTGTACGACACGGTTCGCGCCAAGGACATCTCCATGTGCGGGATCATCCCCTCGGCGGTGGCCCTGTCCTGGGCCGTCACCCGAGGTGCCACCTCCTCAAGGCTCCTCGACTACACCAACTCCGGAGAGGTCAGTGGCGACCTCCACTCCGTCGTGGCCTACGCCTCCGTGGGACTGTATATATGAGCATAACCAATCTGCTGTCCGCCGTCCTCAAACCACCCGACAGGGTCCTCAACCGGATCTTCGGCAAGGGGTTCGGTCTCAAGGACCTCTTCACCCTCATCAACCTCGCGGGCGGCGTGGGCGGGGTCGTGCTCGCCTTCCTTGGGAGGCCCGTAGACGCCTCCTATGCGGTCATGGCCGGGTTCATCCTGGGGGACTCGCTGGACGGGGCCGTCGCGCGCCTCACGGACCGCTCCAACCGCTTTGGGTCGGACTTCGACACCATCACGGACCATCTGGCCCAGTGCATCGCCCCGGCCTTCATCGTCTTCAGTTTCTTCAGGGGGTACAACCTGTACCTCGCGGCGTCCATGTCCTTCATCATCATCGCCGCGGGGTCCATCCGCCACGCCCGCAACACGGCGGTCTCCTTCGGCTATCATTTCTGCTGGAAGGGCCTGCCCCGTCCCATCGCCACCATGGTGATCTTCGCGGTCCTCAACAGCCAGTTCATCAACTACATCCCCCACCCCCAGTGGTTCGGCGCCCTCATGATCGTCGGCGTCAGCTACGGGCTCCTCACGGACTTCCCCTTCGTGAGCCACCATGGGCGCAAGCTCCAGGGGTGGGTCGTGGCCATCGTCTTCTGGGCCTATGGAAGCTCCATACTCCAGGCGCTCTTCTATCGCCGCTTTTTCTGGGATATTCTTCTGTTCTATATGTGTGTCTACATCTTCCTCGGATGGATCGTTCTCCACAAGCGGGAGCGGGATGAGTTCTGGGTGGCGGTGCACCAGTGGAGAAAGGATCTGGAGGCCCAGGGGTAAGCCTCCGTCAGGTGATCATGACACGAGAAATGCTCATCGCGCACATCACGGATTTGCACTATCCGGTCTACACGGCCTTCGAGATGAAGGACCTCCTGTCCAAACGCATCACGGGGGGGCTCAACCTGCTCTTCAGTTCCCGCCGGCGCTTTCGGACCCACTATCTCGGGCACCTGCTCATGAACCTTCGGCGCATCGACGTGGATCACGTCATGGTGACCGGCGATCTGGTCAACCTGGGGTACGCCGATGAGTTCGACGCCGTGCGGCAGGCGCTGGACGCCGCGGGCTACACGCCGGAACAGGTGAGCTGTGTGCCGGGCAACCACGACGTCTATCTCCCGTCGGCGCTGGAACACCGCCACTTCTGGGAGGAGCTCGGGGGGTACGCCGTGGTGGACGGACCCTCCAAATATCCCTTCGTGCGGGATCTGGGGGGGATGCTCCTCATCGGACTCTCCTCCGCCGTCCCCTCGGGGTTCGGGCTCGCCTACGGCCGGCTCGGCGAGGCGCAGCTCGCGCGCCTGGAGCAGATTCTGGCCGACACCGCCGGCACCCCGCGCATGCTCATGCTGCATCATCCGCCCCTCGTGGGCAACGACAGCTTCGACGACGGCCTCCTCGACGGCGCCGGGCTCAGACATCTGTTGTGGAAGTACGGTGTCGATCTGGTCCTCCACGGCCATGAACACCACGACCTCACCGGCACCGTGCCGGGGCCCTCGGGGGCCCAGATCCCCGTCCTGGGGACGGGCTGCGCCATCCTGGATCACCCCGGTCACGGCGATCACGCCCGCGCCCGCCTCATCCGCCTCACCGACGGTCGTCTGGACCACAGTTGGGTGATCAGTTACAACAGAAAGACCGGGCACTGGCACCCGGTCTGACGCGCCTGGAGCGCACCATGGCCCAAAAGAAGAACTCACAGCGACGACCCGCGAGGAACCGCAGGCACATTGTGGCCATGGGGGTGCTGTGGCTGGTTCTGGCCGGTGGGCTGGGGATCTTCGGATGGCGTGCCTGGGCGAAAAGAGCTGACCGCGCCAGGTCCCTGGCCGGACATATGCGCCAGGGGCTCGTGTTGCTCCGACAGGGAGACTTTGCTGCCCTCGCCGGCGCGGCGTCCCAGTTGACCCGCGCGCTGGCGGTCGATCAGCGCCGCATGCGGCTGTGGTCGGGGCTGTGCCTGACGGAGGCGAGGCGCAAGGTCCTCTATGGCGTCGGGGGCGAGATGTGGCAGCGCTACCGCAGTGGCGCCACGGCCCTCCTCTCCGACGCCGGGGAAGAGGTCCTCGACCCTTTGAGCGAGGCCATGCTCATGGAGGCCGACCTCCTCATGGCCATGGGGCAGACCCGCGGCACGCGGGACATCATGGACCTGTACTTTCGGGCGAGACGTGACTGGGGGTACCACCCACGGGATCCCGGTCTCACCGCCGTGCGTGCCCTGGCGCTCGCCGGGATCGGGAGGCTGACCGAGGCCATCGCCACCCTGGACGGGGTGGGGGGATACGGACGGCTTGTCCGGGGCCTTTTACTGCTGGAGGCTGACCGGGATCGGGAGGCAGCAGGTGTCTTTGGGGCCATCCTCAAGGAGAACCCCCGCTGTGAGCTGGCCCTCCTGGGGCTGGCGACAGCCGATCCCAGGCAGCGAGAGGCGCTCGCCGCGCGCCTCGGCGGGCTGCAAAATCACCAGTCCCTCAACATCCGCATCTGGGCCACCTGGCTCTCGCTGGCCCCCGCGGCCCCCGGGGAGATCTCCCGAAAGGTCGCCGGGCTGCCCCCGCCCACGCTCCCGGCCCTCCTCAAGCGCTTCGTGTCCCTGCACCTGGCCGTGGGGAACCGGGAGGCCGTCCTGGACCTGTACAATCGACTCGCCGCGGTTCGCATCGGTGACGCCCCCTTTGTGCGCCTCGTGGACGCCCGGATCCTCTTCATGGATGGAGATCCCGACGGCGCGTGGGAGCGCCTCAGGACCATCCCGCGGCCCCACCGTGGGCACTACGGCGTGATGTTCCTGTGGTTCGCCCAGCGCTTCGCCGAGGCCCGGAGCGAAGCCCGGGGGCTGCCGAAGAGCGCCCCCTGGCGGAGGCTGGCGGAGGGCCACGGCGTCGACACCGACGATCCCGTCCTGGAGCTTGCCCGGCACTGGCGTGAGTGCAGCGACCACCGACACGGGCATTACAGCCTGGTGAGCGGGCTCTCAAGGGACCACGAGGCCCGGTTCTACATCAAGTATCTGGGGGCGCGGCTGGCCCTGGAGGAGGCCCACCGGTCGGGCCACGGGACGAAGCCGGCCGAGAAGCTCTACCGTCGCGCGCTGGCCTTTATCGGCGAGAAGGAGGGAGAGTCCTTCGTGGGGCGTCGGCTCAAGGCCCTGGCCTGGCACTGCCTTGGCGAAGACGGCAAGGCGCTGGCCCTGCTCCAGTCCATCTGTGACTCTGGCGGCGCGGCCGGGCACGGCGCCTGCGAGTCCGAGCGCGCCATCGACTCGGACCGGCAGTTGCTCCTGGAGCTGCTCCTGTATCCCGACGGGCCGGAGAAGGATCTGGTGATCGCGCTGTCCAAGAGCCTGGCCCTCTTGCCGAAGGTGGCCCGCACACCGGAGTTGAATCTCCGGTGGAAGGCCAGACTCGCCCTCCTGCAGGTCACGCTCCTGCCGGGGATGGTGCAGCAGGTGGTCAAGGGGGTCATGGACCTGGTGGATCCCAAGATCACCTATGAACGCGAGACCCTCATCGCCCTCGCCCCGGTGTACGCCCTGGCGGGGCAGGTGGACAAGAGCATGGAGCTGTGGCGGCTCAACTACGGCAACGAGGTGGACCACTCCCTGCAGCTGGCCGCCTTCCTCGAGCTCATCGCCCACCACGCCCAGTCCCTCACGGTGGCCGACGCCCTCCTCGCCCGGGGGGACATCACGGACCACTCACGCAGGCAGGCCCTCGCCATCAAGGCCAAGGCGCTGCGCGGCCTCAAGCGGGATCCTGTGGAGACCCTCACGACGCTGGCCCGGGAGTTCCCTTCGGACGAGTCACGGCGCGCCCTGGCCGAGGGACTGCTCTATTGGGCGGCGAGAGGGAAGGCGGAGGAGATCTGCCCGATGGTGGTCCCCCTCCTCATGGCGGAGAAGAAGGCGGGCGCGCTCCTGGGCATCCTCCAGGGCTTTGGTCCCTGCGTGAAGGTGCCCGGCATGGGGGGGCTGCTGGTGCCGCTGACCCGGGCCTGGAAGGGAAAGACCAGGGAGAGGATCCTGAAGTTGACCACTACCCGTGGCGCCACCCCCGGAGATCGGGTGAAGCGACCATGACCCTCTCGGTGTACATCTGCGAAGACAGCGTGGAGTTCCAGGAGAACCTGAGGCGGTTTCTCCCCAGGTTCGGGGACATGACCGTCGTGGGCGCCGCGTGGTCCGCCGAGGAGGCGTTGGACGATCCCGCGCTGAGCGCCGCCGACGTGATGCTCCTCGACCTGGAGATGCCCGGCAAGGGCGGGCTCTGGGCCATTCCCCGCATCGTCGCCCGCTGCCCCCACCCGGAGATCATGGTGCTCACGACCCACCAGGCCGAGGACAAGGTTTTCCTGGCCATCACCCAGGGGGCGGCCGGGTACATGGTCAAGGGGGCCTCGTTCCGCAAGCTGGTGGCGGGGCTCGAGGACATCGCCCTGGGCGGGACGGTCATCGATCCCGAGCTGGCGGCCCGCTTCTGGCATCTCTTCTCGGCTTCCGTGGGGTTCATCGAGGATCCGCCCTGGTCGCTGACCGAGGTGGAGCTGGACGTCCTGGCCATGGTGGCCAAGGGGCTCTCCAACCCCGAGGTGGGGCAGGCCCTTGGCAAGAGCCGCACCAACATCAAGAAGATCCTCGCCCGCATCTTCAAGAAGCTCGGGGTCAACTCGCGGGTGGAGGCCGTGACCCTGGCCCTCAAGGCGGGGATCATCTCCATGGAGTGAACATGAAGGCATGGTATCTTTTCGCGGTGCTGGCCATAGGTTGCGGCGCCCAGAAAGAGAAGGAACAGAAGGGCTATACGGTGGTCCAGAGCATGAAGGCCCCGACCTTCGGCAAGAACTTCGACGCCATCCCCGTGCAAAAGGGGTACGGCAAGCCCATCCCCCCCTTCCCCTGGTTCGGCGCCAGCGCCACGGTGCCCGCCGTGAAACCCGGCGAGCGGGTGTGGAGCCCGGTCCCCGTGGGCGGCGCCTGGGACATCGTCAACTACTCCATCGCCACGGTGGAGAAGGTGCGGGAGTCCAGGGTCCACCTCAACGCCTCGGGGGTCTCCTTCGTGGTGCCCGGGGTCATGGTGCAGCCCTTCCGCCGGCCCAAGGGGCGCATAAAGAAGGGGGACACGGTCCTGACGGCCGTGAGCATGAGCTCCGAGTGGGGAAAGGTGACGGGCACCACCCGTGGGAAGGTGCTGGTCTCCATGGTGTGGGCCCGGGAGATCCGCAAGGAGGAAGTCCCGGTGGAGCGCGTGCTGTTGCTCGACGGAAAGAAGCCCGTTCCGGGAATGCCCGTGGTCTTCAGCAGCGCGCGCAGCTGGGAGTTCGGCCTGCTCATCCACCGCACACGGGCGCGCTCGCTCATCATCGGATACGCCGGGAAGCTGGTCAATACGCGCAACGACAACGTGCGGCTCGTGCCGGTGGGCGTGCGCCATCCCATGCGGGGGCGGGTCTGGACGCTGTGGTACGCGACCATGGAGGAGGCGCGCATCGAGAAGGTCCTCGACGGCGGCACCGGCTACCTCGTGCGGTTCCCAGAGCGCCCTGCCGAGCCCTACCGCAATCCGCGGCTGGTCTCCTTCGCCCGCATCGTCAAACCCCAGGGCTGAGGGCTCCACGGACGGGGAAACCCCGGCCCCGAGGATCAGCTTGCCTGATTTCGAAATTCGTTTATAAATGGGAAAAAGGGGCGAAGGAGGCCCTGCGAACTATATGAAAACATATAATAAAGTTCAGGTTCTGGTTATGTCTGCGGTCCTTTTGTCCTGCGGCGGCAAGGCCGACAGGAAATCGGAGAATACAAAAAGCGCATCCGGCAAAGGTGCCGCCGAAAAAAAGGTCGCCATGAAGAAGGTGGTGCCTGTCGCGCCCATGGGCACGCAGACGACCGCGGTGAAGAAGGGAAAACCCGCCAACAAAACGGGTGATGCCGCCAAGGTGCCGCAGCGGTTCACGAAGCTCGTGCATTTCCTCGACCTGTGGAACAGCCTCTTCAACGCCAACGAGCCCGTGATCAACCAGTACAAGGGGATGCCCATCCTTGGACTCGTCACCCCCGCGCTGGGGCTCGTTACGAGCCCACAGTACGACATGATCAACAGCCAGAACAAGGACGGCAGGTTCGAGGGCAAGCTGCTCCTCGCCGGCAAGAAGGCGTTCATCGAGAAGAAGGGGGCGGTCGTGACCTTCGGGTACCGGCAGACGCTGGAGAAGGACGGCTACGGTCCCGCCGCCAAGAAGGGGGACGTGAAGGTGGAGCAGGGGGTCGCCGACCTCGACAAGGGGTACTACTCCGTGAAGATGTGGACAGAGCGGGCCGGCAAGAAGATCTCCCACAACAACTACGAGTTCAAGAAGCTGGCCGATGGCAGCATGATCTGCCTGTACACGGCGGATTCCACCTTCCGCAAGCGCAGAACCCTCACCTTCATCTTCCTGCACAACGGGAAGGCGAAGTACGACTTCGTCGTTGCCAAGGGCAAGAAGGGGGTGGAATTCAAGGACATCTCCTTCGGCGTGAAGGGCACGCTGGACAAGGCCGGGGCGCTGAAGCTGGCGGCGGATTCCGGGTATGTCGTGAAGAAAAAGGGCGGCATCAGGGCCGGCGCGCTGGTCCTGGACAAATAGCCCTCCCCGCCGCGACCCCGGTCACGGGGTTTTCATATGAGGATAGATGAAGTCCGCGGGGGGATTGAACTGCTCCTTGATGGTCCGCACAGAGGTCCAGCGCAGCAGGTTCATGTGGCTGCCCGCCTTGTCGTTGGTGCCGCTGCCCCGGGCGCCCCCGAAGGGCTGCTGGCCCACCACCGCCCCCGTGGGCTTGTCGTTGATGTAGAAGTTTCCCGCCGCGTTGCGCAACCTGTCGGCGAGGTGCCCCGCCAGCGCGCGGTCGGCGGTGAAGACGGCGCCCGTGAGGGCGTAAGGGCTCGTGGCGTCCACAAGGTCGGCCGTGGCCTCGAGCTCGGCGTCTTCGAAGACGTAGACCGTGAGGACGGGGCCGAAGATCTCCTCGGTCATGAGGGGGGAGGCGGGGTTCTGGGTCTCGAAAACCGTGGGCTGGATGAACCACCCGTGGCTGCCGTCGTGCTCGCCGCCCAGGACCAGGCGGGTGTCCCCGGCGGCCTTGCCCCGCTCGATGTACCCGGAGATGGTGTCGAAGGCCTTCTGGTCGATGACGGCCCCCATGAAGACCGAGAGATCCGTGGGATCCCCCATGGAGGCCCGTGTGGCCATGCTCTTCATCTTCCCGAGCACCTGGGGCCGCAGGGAGCGGGGGATGTAGGCCCGGCTCGCCGCAGAGCACTTCTGTCCCTGGTACTCGAAGGCGCCCCGGAAGAGGGCCACCGCGAGGGTGGTCGGGTCGGCGTCGGGGGCCGCCAGGACGAAGTCCTTGCCGCCGGTCTCCCCCACGATGCGCGGGTAGGTGCGGTAGACCCCGCGGGAGAGGTTCTCCCCCACGGTGCGCCACATGCCGTTGAAGGTGCTGGTGGACCCCGTGAAGTGGATCCCCGCC
>QKIM01000428.1 GCA_003249585.1 Deltaproteobacteria bacterium | reverse complement strand
AACGTTCAGCGGCTTTGCCGCCAGTGACCTGGGCGCGAGCTACGTGGAGCTGGCCATTCCCCTGGTCGATCTCGGCATTGACCCCTCCCTCACGACACCCCTTTCGCTCCACGTGAGCATGATCAACACCACCCCCGGAGGCGAGTGGACCTTCGCCGGGATTCCCGACACCTCCTTCGTCGACATGTATGACCCCGACTACACCTCCTACTACCCGTTCATCATCGGGTCCCCCCTCTTCCCGGCCGCCTTCCCGCCCATGTAGGGCATCCCCCAGCCTTCCGGCCCTCCCACGGCCCTGACCAAAGAAGAATCCTCGAAGGGGTCCTCGCAGCGGCTCAGGACACCAGCAGCCTGACATCCCCGTCCGGGGCCTCGGACAGGTGCCAGCGGCTCGTGGTGAGGGCGTCGAAAAAGCGCCGGTCGTGGCTCACCAGCAGGAGCGCGCCGGGATATGCCGCCAGGGCACGCTCCAACGCCAGAGTGGAGACCAGATCCAGGTGGTTGGTCGGCTCGTCCATGACGATGAGATGGGGCGCCCGCCGCAGGTGCAGGGCGATGAAGAGCTTGCGGGTCTCCCCCGGACTGGGGAGGGCCGAGCGCAGCAGCGCCCCGGGGTCGGATCCCAGATGACGCACCACGGACATGACATACCCCAGCTCCCCGCCCGAGAGGGCCCTGGCCTGTGAAAGCAGCGCGGCACCCTCCCTGGCTGTGAGCTCCTGGGGCAACACGAGGAGGTGATCGGCCGGGACGTTGAACCGCGACGAGAGCCAGGCGAGCAGCGTGCTCTTCCCGGTGCCGTTGTCCCCGCTGACCCCGACCCGGGAGTCGGGGGCGAGGTGGAGCCCGTCCCAGGCGAGGGTGCGCCCGTCCCCCAGCTCCAGCTTCCCGGCTCGGAGGCCGAGGAGGCTCGCCCGTGGCGACCGCGAGCCCTCCAGCCAGATCCCCGTCTCGTAATCATGGGGCACCACGATGGCCTCGGTCGCAGCCCTGGCCTGGGCCTCGCGCCGGGCGTGCCGCTGATAGAGGCGCCCCGCCACGGCGTCCTTGCCCGTGAGTCGAGCGAGCCCTATCCTGGCCTTGGAGTCATGGTCCCCGGGCGCGATCTGGCGTCGTGAACGTTTGGCGTCGGCCCGGTCCGCCTCCTCGCGACGCCGGGTCGTCTCCCTGCGCAGGCGCCGCTCCTCCTTCCTCGCCACGTCCCGGGCCCGGGTCAGGCTGCCCAGCTCCAGCGCCTCCTGGTCCATGGCCTGGGTCACGGCGCCGGGACGCAGCGTGGCGCCGGCGGCCCCCATGACGAGGGTGCGGGCGGTGAGGGTGTCCAGAAGCTCACGGTCGTGGCTCACTAACAGCCCGACGCCCGAAAAGGCGGCAAGCGCAGAGGCGATGATGTCCCGAGCCCGGCGATCCAGATGGTTGGTGGGTTCGTCCACGATCAGAAGAACCGGAGCGCTCCACAGCGCCACCGCCAACTGGGTCCTTTTGCGTTCTCCCTCCGAGAGGGTCTCCCAGCGGTCTTCCCAGCCCACCTGCACCTCGAGGAGCCCCTTCCAGCGCCAGGCCTCGGCGGAGTCGTCGAGCATAAAGGCGGCAATCCCCTCGGGCGGGTCATCGGTCCTCTGGGAGCAGTAGAGCGCCGTCCCGGGTGCCCTGACACGCCCCGAGTCGGGCGTCAGGAGCCCGGCGGCGATCTGGAGCAGGGTGGTCTTGCCGGCCCCGTTGGGACCGACCACTCCGGTCCAGCCCGGGGAGAGGGTGAAGGTGCAGCCGAGCAGCACGGCCTCGGGGCTGTCGGGATAGGCAAAGGTCACATCATGGAATGCAAGAAAATCACTGGCGGTCATGGCCACCTCCGGGGCGGAAGGGGAGCGCACTGCATGACTGTGGGATTTCGCTGTGGGTGGGGAAATCGACCGTGCTGCCTCGCTCCGTGTCCGCCCGTCTGAAAAGGGTCTCCCCGCACGCAATGCGGGAGTCGCTTCCTGGGGCTGGATGATGGGGCGGAGGTTATCTCAAGGGCCGACTCCTTTCGGTGGACCCGAGGGCCCGTGGCTTCATTGTAGCAGGGAGACACCGCGGAGCAAGAGCCAATCCGGTCTGTGCAGCCGCACCCGGATTTTTTCGTCGCCAGCGACAGGGGGAGGCGGTACAATCCTGTAACGGGAATATGAGGTGAAACATGGCGAAATTCTGTGATCAGTGCGGCAGACAGCTGGGGTTCTTCTCGTCGAAGAAATGGGTGACACCCGATGGCACGCAGACGCTCCTGTGCAAGAGCTGTTTCGGACAGATCCAGTCGGGGAGCCCTGCGGACGGCAGCGAATCGGGCCGTGACGCCGGAGATGCAGGCCGAAGCGAGCCCGCAAGGGGGGGCGCCTCGTCCCTGGGGAAGGATGCGCTCACGACGCGTCTGGAGGCCTTCAGGGCGCGCCTCACGGGGAAAGAGAACTGGGTGCGGCTCTTTGGCGCCATCGTCGCAGACCTGCTCCTCTACGGCCCGACGCCCGACGGGGTGGCGGAGGGGTTCGACCTCATGATGAAGAGCCGTGGAAAATACGAGGACCCGCAGGGGGCGATGTTGGTCGCCCTCATGCGCTACGCCCAACTGATCCTCGAAGATGACGACAAGGTCCGGGCCCTGGGCCTTGAGGCCCTCATGGCGGGCATCGCGGGAGAGCTCAGGATGGAGGTGCTGCTGACCCTGGCCCGCGCGCACCACCGCGCGGGTGAGGCGAGCAAGGCCGCCGTCAATGTGGAGGAAGCGGAAAAACTCGCCCTCACCGACGAAGCCCGCGCCCGGGTAGAAGAAGTAAAAGCCCTGCTCCTCTGATGGCGGAGGTGTCCCCAGGAACCGTATGCCTAGAAGGTGGTCACGGGGACGGGGGTGTCGCGCTGGTCCGGTGTCCCGTCACCGATCTCTCCGGCGTAGTTGCGTCCCCAGCAGTACATGGAACCCAGGGAGGTGACGGCGCAGGTGTGGTATCCCCCCGCCGTGATGGTGGCAAAGGTGAGGCCCGTGGAGACCGTGACGGGGCTCGAAACGCCCCCTGAACTTGTCCCGTTGCCCACCTGTCCATAGGTGTTATCACCCCAGCAATAGGCCTCGCCGGTGGTGCTCAGCGCGCACGCGTGGGTCCCTGTGGCGCCGATGCTGATGGAGGCGAAGGTGACCGCCGAAAAGACTTGGACCGGGGACTGCGAATTTGTCGTCGTCCCGTCGCCGAGGCTTCCCGAGGCGTTGAAGCCCCAGCACCAAACTTCCCCGCCCGCCTTGAGGCCGCAGGTGAAGCTGTAACCGGCTGCCAGGGCCGTGAACTGGTGCCCACCGGACACTGCGGTCGGGATGTAGTGGGCCGTGGTGTCATTTGTCCCCAGCTGGCCGAAGGTGTTGGTGCCCCAACATTAGGCTGCCCCCGTCTGGGAGAGGGCACAGGAGTGAAATGCACCCGAGGTGACATGGACGAACGGCTCCGCCAGGGCCACCGCAACGGGTGTGTAGGAGTCCCCGGTGGCCACCCCGTATCCCAGCTGTCCGAAGGCGTTGTCTCCCCAGCACCTGACCTGGTTGGCGCCGGTCACGCCGCAGGTGTGCTCTCGCCCGGCCGCCACCTGAAGGTAGGGGATGGTCGTGACGCTGATGGTGTTGAAGGAGCTCGTATATTGCGTGCCCAGTTGGTGCTTGAGGTTGTCGCCCCAGCAGTACACCATCCCGGCCATGTCGACGCCGCAGGTGTGGCTTTTGCCGCTGGAGATCTGCTGAAGCGGCACAGCTGAGGTGACATCAAGTGGAACCAGGGTCTGCCCGTTCGTCAAGGCCATGTGCCCTACCTGCTGTGTGTTGTTCAACCCCCAGCACCAGGGGAGTCCACTCTCGGTGAGGCCGCAGGTGAAGGATTCCCCCGCGGAGCCCATCGACAACATCCGGCAGCCTCCGGTGTCCAAACGGCAGCTGCCGTCGCAGGTGAGGTTTCCCCCGTGCATGTGCCCAAGGGTGGCGCAGGTCTCGCCGCTCAGATCGGTCCCGTCGCACTCCTCGCCATGTCCCGGCTGGGTCGTATCGTCGCCACACCACCCTTCGCACCCGGAGAGATCGAAGGCGCACCCCGCCGAACAGGCCAGTGTGCCGCCGTAGGTGTGGCCGAGGCTCTCGCAGGTCTCGGCGTCGAGGTTGGTGTCGTCACACTCCTCGCCAGCGTCGCCCTGGATCGCTCCGTCGCCGCAGATCCCGAAGCTGGCGCAGTCGGTGAGGTCAAAAAGGCAGTCGGCCCCGCACACCAGCGTGCCGCCGTAGTAGTTCAGAGAGGCGCAGCTCTCCCCCCCAACTGGGCGCCGTCACACTCCTCGCTGTACATGGACTGGATCGCCCCGTCACCACACTTGCCGTAGGCCTCACAGCCCTCCATATCGAAGGTGCAGTCGCTGCTGCAGGTGAGCGTCCCGCCGTAGTATCCGATGGATTCGCAGTCGGCGCCCCCCAGGTTGGTGCCGTCGCACGCCTCCATGCCGTCGACCTCACCGTTCCCGCACAGCTTGCCCACACAGCCAGACTCATCGATGGTGCACCCCTCGGTGCAGCTCAGAGAGCCTGACTCGTATCCCCGCGAGAGGCAGGTGGCCTGACCGAAGTTCGTGCCCTCGCACTCTTCGAAGTCGCTCTGAAGGGCGCCGTCGCCGCAGGAACCGAAGGTCTCGCAGGCCGTCCGCACGAAGGTGCAGTCACTGCTGCAGGTGAGCGCGCCTCCATGGTAACCCAGGCTGACGCAGGTGGCTCCACCGAACTCGGTGTCGTCGCACTCCCCGCCGGAGTCCACAACACCGTCACCGCAGTTCTGTGAGGTGCTGGTCTCGTTGGTGCAGGCGACGGACAAAAACAGCAGAACGGTCAGGGTGAGTTTCCTCATGGGGCCTCCTCGGTTGTATTGGAGAATGGTAGCACGCGAAGGACCGCATGGCAACGCCGTGCCTCGGGTCCCGCCCTGTTGTCCGGTACTCTTTTCTGGAAGGTGTCTGGACGAAAATGGGATTACTGGGCGGCGCCGAGCTTGGCGCAGTCGATGAGGCCCCAGTAATGGCGTCTGTTGGGATCGAGGGCAGCGCTGTGGTAGGTGAGCGCACCCCAGTTGCCGCTCTCATAGGCCTGGGCGAAGAAGTACTGATCGACCTCACACTGGGATTTGGGGGTGTTCCGGTAGCCGACCCAGACGCGGACGACGCGGCGGACGAGCTGCCCGGCGCCGTTGCGGATCTCCTGCCACTCACTGGTCGCCAGTTCGGTCTTGACCACCTTGTAGTTGGGCTTCTCCGCCTCGAAAGCAGCGGGAACCTTGGTGAGCACCTCCTTCACCGTTCCGTCGACCCCCTTGGGGAAGACGTCATATTTCTTGTTCAGCCCGGCGCAGCCCGCACCGATCAGGATCACGGCCGTGATAACGGCAGAGAGGGTGAAGAGTTTCACGTAAAAGGCGTTGCTGTTCGTAATTTTCATAAGGAGCTCCTTTTCCTGGTTTTCCGGTTCACAAATCGGGGGATTGATGTAACCAAAGGTTGGCGCCGGTGTCAATATATTTGTCAGCCCATGCACCTTGGGGCGCAGTGCGCTTTATCACGCGCGCCGGGAGCGATGACCGGGACCATCGTGTAAAAGGGAAAACCTGAGAGAATGAAGTCGGGGTGGACTAGCGGAAGTGGAGGTGGGCGACAACGCCGGCGTGATCGGAGGGATGCAGGCCGCTGGCGGTCATGTCCACGACGTCTTCACCGGTCTGCCAGGTGTTGATGTGCCTGATGGATTTGCCGTTGGGCTTCACGAAGACGTGGTCGATACGCATATAGAGCTGCGCCGTGGGATCGCTCACGTACTCGTCGAAGCAGCAGGAGAAGCCGGGATTGGAGGCGTTGCGGTCGAGCCAGGCGTCGGTGAAGCCGGCGGCCAGGGCCTGATGGTAGGGCTGGGTTACGGGATCCGTGGGAGCGCTGTTGAAGTCGCCGAGGAGAATCAGGGGTTTGGTCTCATAGGCGAGGATGGCCATGAGCTCCATCATCTGCACGGCCTGCAGCTGGGCGAAGACCGAGCCGACGTCGGAGCCGGTCTCGAGGTGGACGTTCACGAAGCGGAAGGTCTCGTTGCCCAGTTTTGCATCGATGGCGGAGAAGCCGCGGGTGAACTCGATGTACTGGCCGCCGAGATCCATGCCAACGTTGTAGGTGAAGTTGTGGGAGAAGGGGTTGGAGGCCTGCACGTCGCTTCTGACGAGGATGACGTCGGCGTCGCGCATGCGCAGGTCGCTGACGATGGGATACCCTTCGGCGGTGAAGCCGCTAAAGAAGGGCACCTCGAGGTCGGCGTTGTAGTTCGTCGCGGCGACGGTGTAATTGAGCCCGCGCTCGGCCAGAGCGGCCTGCAGGATGGTGATGAAGTCGATGGCCAGGTAGGAGGCCTGCTCAGGGTTTCCATAAAGGAAATCACCAGGGGTCTGGACGAAGTAGGAGGTGACCTCCTGAAGTCCGATGAGGGCGGGGTTGTTCTCGAGGATCTCGTCGGCGATGGCCTGGGCACGCTCTGGGAAGTTGGTGTACTGCACGATGCCGAAGACTTCGCTGACGGCCATGGGGACGGCGTAGGGGTTGGCGGTGTCCTGGGCGGCCTCGACGACCTTGAAGATGTCGGCGCCGAGATAGAGGTTGCGGGTCATCACCTTGACGTTCTTCGACTTCCCGTACTCGTTTCCGTTGCCGGCGTAGGCGGCGCAGGGCAAAAGGATCACGACCGCCATCAGGGCGGCGAAGAAACGGGAGACGGAAAGGGTCGTAGTTCTGATGCCGTGGTTCTTCATGCGTATTCCTCCTGGTTGGGTTGTTGAGTATTCAAGTGACAGCGGATATTTTGCAGGCAAGAGCGGAACGTCACAGGTCAGCCTCCTGCCGGTTTGGTGAAATTCACCTTGTACCGGAATGTTTCCATTGTAACGGTAATCGCTCTCCAGATCAAGTGCTAGGTTGAAAATAGTTTAATCCAGCTTACATATTTTTCCCAAAGTGAAATTCCCCCCAATGCCCGGCAGAGAGGTCAACTCTCTCCTGATTCTGTGCTATCATGAACAGGTACAATCCCCGGTCACCAGAGGTCACCAGAGGTCATCATGCCGAACAGACAGCTCCCGTACATCCTCTTCATCAGTGTCGTCGCCGCCATCGGCGGCTTCCTCTTCGGGTTCGACTCCGCCGTCATCAACGGAGCCGTGCCGGCCATCAGGGAGGCCTTCCACTCCTCGACCGTGGCCTCCGGGTTCTCCGTGGCCTCCATGCTCATCGGCTGCGCGGTGGGGGCGTTGATCGCGGGGAACGCGGCCGACCGCTTCGGGCGCAAGCTGGTGATGCTGGTCGCGGCGGTGTTCTTCTTCGTCAGCGCGGTGGGCTCCGGTATCGCCGGGACGGTCCTGGTGTTCGTCATCTATCGCCTCCTGGGTGGACTCGCCGTGGGCGCGGCCAGCGTCATCGCGCCGGCCTACATCTCCGAGATTGCGCCGGAGAAGATCCGCGGGCGCCTCGCCTCGCTCCAGCAGCTCGCCATCGTGGTGGGGATCTTTTCCAGCTTTCTGGTGACCTACTCCATATCCCGTTCGGCCGGGAGCTCCAAGGCTCCCTGGATCTGGGGTTTCTCTGCCTGGCAGTGGATGTTCTGGAGTGAGGCGATTCCGGCGGCGCTCTACTTCGCTCTGTCCCTGACGATTCCGGAGTCTCCGAGGTACCTCGTGGCCAACGGACGCGAGGACGAGGCGCGCAAGGTGCTCGGCAGACTCCTCCCTCCCGACCAGGTGGACCAGGCGGTGATCTCCATCAGGGAGAGCTCGAAGCGGGAGCACAAACCGAGGTTCACGGATATCTTCGCGGGGGGCAGGATCCTCCCCATCGTCTGGGTGGGGATCGGCCTCAGCGTGTTCCAGCAGCTGGTCGGTATCAACGTGGTGTTCTATTACGGCTCCGTGCTCTGGCAGGCCGCCGGGTTCGACGAGTCGAGGGCACTGCTCATCAACGTCGTCTCCGGCGTGATCAACATCGTCTCCACGCTGGTGGCCATCGCGCTCATCGACAAACTGGGGCGCAGGCGCCTCCTGCTCTTTGGTTCAGCGGGGATGACCCTCACCCTCGGGATCCTCGCGGTGGTTTTTTCGCGCGCCTCCATGGTCAGGGGCGTCATGGTCCTGTCCTCGGGACAGGCGATGACCGCCCTCGTCTCGGCGCACCTGTATATCTTCTGCTTTGGAGTCTCCTGGGGTCCTGCGGTGTGGGTGCTGCTGGGCGAGATG
>QKIM01000115.1 GCA_003249585.1 Deltaproteobacteria bacterium | reverse complement strand
ACACTTTCCCTGTTGACAAGAGGGCCGTGTAGTCCACACTGTCATCAAGGAGGACAGTATGCGGCATATCATTGTAGTCCTGGCCCTGGTCATGACCGGCTGCTGGACGACGGACCCCGAAGATCCCGCGCGTGAGGAGTGCCTCAACGGCCTGGACGACGACGGGGACGGCCTCACCGACTGCCAGGACCCCGACTGCGAGGGCCTCCCCATCTGCCAGCCCTCCGTCGAGACCGTCTGCACCGACACGCTCGACGACGACGGGGACGGCCTCACCGACTGCGACGACCCCGACTGCGAGAGCGACCCGGCCTGCGTCATCCCCCCCGAGACCTGCGACAACGGCGCGGACGATGACGGGGACGGCCTCACCGACTGCGACGACCCCGACTGCGCGGAGACCTACGCATGCCTGGAGACCACCTGCTCGAGGCTCACCCTCTTCGCCGGCAGCACGGATTTCTGCGATCCCGGAGAGACGTGCATGCTGCAGGAGGACTACACCGCGGGCTGCATCACGCCGTCCGCCGAGACCGTGGCCTTCTACGCCCCCTGCACCCTCACAGGGCAGTGCCCGCGCGGGTCGGTCTGCAAGGACGACGGCGGCGACCACGGCCCCACCTGCCTCCCCCTGTGTCTCTTCGAGGACCCCGTCTTCGGCGGGTGCCCCGGCGAGGGCCTCTGCTGGACCGCCCTGCAGGGGACGGACCTCCACCTGTGCACCCTCTTCGACGACTGCACGCCCTACCCCGACTCCTGCCCCCTGGACCTCGCCTGCTACCGCACGGCGGACCCCGAGGCCAACATCTGCGCAGAACCCGGCCAGACGGCGCTGGGGGAGGCCTGCGCCGAGCACACGGACTGTCTCCCCGAGAGCGGCTGCCACGAGGCGGTCCCGGGATCGGGAGACCTGCGGTGCTTCCACTACTGTGACCTCGCAGAGGGGACCGGCTGCCCCACCGGCGACTGCACGGATCTGGGCGTCCTCGTCATGGGCGTCTGCCTCCCCTGACGGCCCGTCCGGCCCATTCTTTTTTCTACTTCCGCAACTTTGCCCGGGGGCCGTCTGTCCCACCGGTGTGCCCCTGTGGTCCGTTCACCGACGCTCCCGGCCTGACCCCGGCGCCGGCCCCGGGGATTCGCCGTTCCCGCCCGGAATTTCGACGCTGGCGGAATAGAAGTGGTGGCCAGGTGGTATCCACCTACATTGGAAGTATGGGCACAAGCCCGAGAACGAGGTTCCCATGATCGAATTCAAAGAGTCCATCGACATCGAAGCCCCCTGCAACCTGGTGTGGCAGACCCTCACGGATTTCGGCGCCTACCACCTGTGGAACAGCTTCATGAGCCCCCGCCGCGGGCGGTTCGCCGAAGGCGCGACCATGGAGATGCGCCTGCGGCCGCCGTTCCAGCCGACGCAGCACATCGAGCCGACCTTCGAGCGGATCGCCCCGGGCCGTGAATTCATCCTGGGCGGCCAGAACCTGCTCTGTGGCTCCCTGCAGGGCACCCTGAGCGTGACCCTCGCCCCCCTGAGCCTGGAGTCGGTGCGGCTCACCCAGACCCTCACGGCCTCGGCAAGCTCATGAAGACATGGAAGTACGGGCTCTCCATCATGGCGGGCGAGTGCAAGCTGCGCAGCGAGGTCCTCTACGACGAGGCGCTCATGCGCACCTCCTACGACACCCTCCCCTCCTTCACGCGCCCCACCATCTCCCGCCTCGCCCCCGTCTCCATCTGAGTATCAAATCACATCGAAAACGCTATGGGGTGGAGAGGGACTTGAGCCGAAAGAGCAGGTCGAGGGCCTCACGGGGTGAGACGCCGTTGGGGTCGATCTCGTCCAGCAGCTCCCGCAGGGGATCGGGGACGGCTTCGGGCTCCTCCTCGAGCTCTTCCTCCACAGCCGCCACGGCCGGAGGGTCGCTCACGGCGAAGAGGCCCATCTGGGCCTCGCTCTCCTTGCCCGCGCTGGGGAGGATGAGGGACTCCCCCTCCTCGAGGGACCGCAGGATGGCCTTGGCCCGGGCGATGATGGTCTGGGGCACGCCCGCGAGCCCCGCCACCTGGATCCCGTAGCTCTTGTTGACGGTCCCCATGTTCAGTTTGCGCAGGAAGAGGATCTTGCCGCCGGACTCCTTGACCGCCACCCCGGCGTTGAAGACCCTCGGCTTGATCTGCACGAGGCTGGTGAGCTCGTGGTAGTGGGTGGCGAAGAGGGTGCGGCAGCCGATGACATCGTGGAGGTGCTCTACCACGGACCAGGCGATGGAGACGCCGTCGTAGGTGGAGGTGCCCCGGCCGATCTCGTCGAGGATCACGAGGCTGCGGCGGGTCGCGTAGGCGAGGATGTTGGCGGTCTCCTTCATCTCCACCATGAAGGTGGACTCCCCGCGGGCGATGTTGTCCGAGGCGCCAACCCGGGAGAAGATACGGTCGCAGACCCCGTAGGTCGCCGCCGAGGCGGGCACGAAGGCGCCCATCTGCCCCATGAGGACCACCAGGGCGACCTGCCGGATGATGGTGCTCTTGCCCGACATGTTGGGCCCCGTGATGATGGCCAGCTGCTTGGAGGTCGCCGTGAGCCTGATGTCGTTGGGGATGAACTCCCCGGGGCGCAGCATGGACTCGATGACCGGGTGGCGGGCGCCCTTGAGGCTCAGGGTGTCTCCGTGGTTGATCTTCGGTCGCACGTAGCCGCGGCGGTGGGCGACCTCGGCCAGGGAGGCCAGGGCGTCGAGGACGGCGATGCGCTCGGCGATGAGCTTGAGCCGGTCACACTCGACGGCTATCTTCTCGCGCAGCTCCAGGAAGAGGGTCTCCTCCAGGGCGACCCGGCGCTCCTCGGCCGAGAGCACCCGCGCCTCGTACTCGGCGAGCTCCTCGGTCACGTACCGCTCGGCGTTGGCCAGGGTCTGTTTGCGGATGTAGTGGTCGGGGACGTTGCCCACGCGGCTCCGCGGTATCTCGATGTAGTAGCCGAAGACCCTGTTGAACTTGACCTTGAGGGCCGTGATCTGGGTGGTCTCGCGCTCTCGCTCCTCGATCTCCAGGATCTTCCGCTTCCCGCCGCTGGTGAGGTCCATGAGCTCGTCGAGCTCCGGCGTGACCCCCTCGCGGATGACGCCCCCGTCCTTGAGGGTCACGGGGGGATCCTCCACGAGGGTCCGCGACAGGTGTTCGGCCACGTCGGCCATGAGATCCTCGCCCAGATGGAGGAAGGGCATCACCGTGCCGTCGGAGGCCGTAAACCGGTGCAACACGTCGGCGACGGCCGGCAGCTGCCCGAGGCCGCGCCCCAGCACGCCCAGATCCCGGGGTGAGGCCAGCTTGTGGAGGACGCGTGAGGCGAGCCGCTCGAAGTCGGGCAGCTCCCTGAGCGCCTTGCGCAAGAGGTCCCGGTTCTCGGCCTCGAGGACGAGGCGCTCGACGCTGTCCAGGCGGGCGTCGATGGCCACCGTGTCCATGAGGGGGTAGAGGATGAAGGAGCGCAGCATGCGCCCCCCCATGGCGGTGACGGTCTGATCGAGGACCGACACCAGAGACCCTTCCCGACGGCGGTCCCGGATGGTCTCGAAGAGCTCCAGGTTGCATATGGTCGCCTCGTCGAGGACCATGAAGTCCGAGGGCACGTAGGGCACGATGCGCACCGGAGGCAGGGGCTCAGAGGGGCGGGCGTGGCGCAGGGCGTCGATGAGGACGGCGCAGGCGAGGTTCACCACGGGCTGCGTCAACTCGCGGGGGGGC
>QKIM01000178.1 GCA_003249585.1 Deltaproteobacteria bacterium | reverse complement strand
TACCCTCTCGGCGCTGCTCTCCTT
Source organism: Deltaproteobacteria bacterium (assembly GCA_003249585.1). Lineage (GTDB taxonomy): Bacteria > Myxococcota_A > Polyangia > HGW-17 > HGW-17 > SZUA-580. The sequence goes on along the minus strand of QKIM01000178.1, from coordinate 8,331 downwards.
CTTCATGGTCTTGAAATTCGTCCGGGAAACAAAAGGCGTGGCGCTGGAGGACATGGAATGACCGGTTCACAGGGATTCCGTCTTACCTGTTTACCTCCAATATGATACATTCACCTCATGAACACGTATCTCATCACCACCCCCCTGGCTCTCGCCCTTTCGGGCATGAAGCTCTACGGCGCCATCGCCGCCGGTGTGCTCGTGCTCCTCATCCTCATCGTGCTACTCCTTGGGAAAAAGCGCCTCACTCCCGAGGTCCGCAGGCTGGTGTCCATCTCCTTCCCTGCTCCCTGGCGGACGATCCTGAAGGAGCGCTTCCCCATCTACGGGAAGCTCCCCCCCCGCACCAGGGAGAACCTGCACCGGCACATCCAGGTGTTCATCGGCACCAAAGAGTTTCTGGGGAGCGACGACCTCGAGATCACCGATGAGATCCGGCTGCTCATCGCCGCCCAGGCGAGCCTGCTCATCTGCAACATCGATGAGGAGTACACCTGCTACGACAACCTCGCCCGCATCGTCATCCACCCACGCCAGTTCCTCAAGGAGGAGGGAGGCGCCCTCACCGACGGCGTCGCCATTCCTCCCTTCCTCGATGCGTCTGGGATGATCCCCGGCGAGATCCACCTCTCCTGGTCCGAGGTCCAGACGGGGATCGCCGACGGCCAGGACGGCTACAACCCCGTGTTCCATTACTTCGCAAAGGCCCTCGACCAGAGCGATCTCGAAGAGGACGGCGTCCCGAGCCACCATATCGGCGACAAGACCGCCTGGCTCAGGGTATGGCAATCCTACTTCCTGAAGTTCCAGGCCCAGGTGCGGTCCGGATCCCAGACCGCCCTCGATCCCAGCGCCGCGGCCAGCCTCCCCGAGTTTTTCGCCGTCGCCACCGAGGTCTTCTTCGAGGCTCCGGACCGGCTCCGACGGGAGCTCCCCGGACTCTTCCAGAAACTGCACCACTTCTATCGCCAGGATCCCACGAGATACTGATCCCGGCATTCCCCAAGGAGGACGCCTTGAGAACCCTTATCCTCATCACGATGACGGCGCTGCTGGCCTTCACCACGGCCTGTGACGACGACGACGCGAACAACACGAGCAACACGAACAACACCAGCAACGTCAACAACACCAGCAACGTCAACAACACCAGCAACCTCGGCTACTGCGGCGATTCCCTCGTCAAGGGCGACGAGGAGTGCGACGACGGCAACTTCCAGAGCGGCGACGGCTGCTCCTCCACCTGCACCCTGGAGTACCAGTGCGGCGACGGCGTGGCCGAGTTCACCGAGGCCTGCGACATCGAAGACTTCCGCGCCCAGACCTGCGTCAGCAGGGGCTACCTCCAGGGCGAGCTCTACTGCGACGACACCTGCACCCTCGACGACGCCAGCTGCACCGACGACGCCACGGGCCTCGACATCCTGGCCTGGTACAAGCTCGATTCCCTCTCGGGCCAGGAGTACAACACCGCCACCTCCACCAACCTGTGCATCCCCCATTCCCTGAACGAGGGCGCGGGCGCCATCATCCGCCAATACCCCGCGGTCATCGGCTCGGGCATCTTCTTTGACGGGAGCTTCGACCTGCGCGGCTTCATGGACTGCGGCCCCGGGTACAACGGCATGGAGCAGCTCACGGTCGAGGCGTGGGTCGAGGTGGGCACCTACCCCCTGGATCTCGCCATGATCGTCTCCTCCGTGGCTTCCTACGACGCCACGGGCCTCGCCTTCTACATGGGCCTCAACGGAGACTTCAAGCTCGAGGCCGCCGTGGGCGACTGGGACAACGTGGCCGTCTCCTCCTCAAACATCATCACCCGTGAGTGGCACCACGTGGCCTTCACCTATGACGGCACCGAGATCCGTATCTACGTCGACGCCGAGCTCGACTCCACCACGCCCCACGCCGTGGGCGCCGTCCCCACCCTCGACAGCGCCAGCAGCCGCGTCTACGTCGCCAGCAACTACCTCCAGAACATGGCCGAGACCGAACACTTCTACACCGGTGGCCTCGACGAGCTCAAGATCTGGTCCACGGCCCGCACCGCCGAGGAGATCTGCGCCGACGCCGGCGGTCTCTTCAGCGACGATACCTGCCACTTCTCCTTCTTCTAACGACCCGTTTTTTAATCAGAGGATCCCCTCGCGCAGCTTCTCGATGGCCTTCGCATGAACGCGGCAGCCCCAGGAGCGGGAATGACCCAGCTCCTCGCTCACCTCCTTGAGGGTCCTGTCCTCGTAGTAGACGGCCTCGATGACGCGGCGCTCGGTCGCCTCGAGGCGGTGGAGGTTCTCCTTGAGCCTGGGGAGCAGAAGCGACGTGGTGGAGGCCTCTTCGGGATCGGGAGCCCCCTCGTCGACCAGCGCGGCCTCGGTGGTGTCCATGGAGATCATGTAGATGGCCGCCAGGTTCTTCAGGGAGTCCCCCAAGGCGCCCAACGCCGCTCCAGGACTGGCATGTTGCGGTCCCCCGGCCGGGAAGGCCTGAGACAGGTAGTCCGTGGCACACTCCTCGGCCTTGACCGCCCGGCGCGTACGCACGAGGGAGTTGCGTCGCACACCGTCGAGGATGGCCCCCTTGACCCGATACCACGAGAAGGTGATGAAGCGGTTTCCCGACCGGGGATCGTACCGCTCGGCGGCTTCATAGAGCCCCAGGGTCCCCATGGCGATGAGGTCGTCGACCTCGATGACGTCACGGGGCAGCGTCCGGTGGACCTGGTTGGCGATCTTCCGGACCATGTTGAGATGGCTTTCTACGAGTTCCTGTCTCCAGGCGTCCATGCGCTCATCCTGCCGGGGGGATCAGACGGAGAGGGTGCCGTCCAGGCTATTTCCGGCTGGCGCGGTACACCTTGGTCCCGTCGGGGAGGACCCGCAGGAGGGTGAAGTCGAGGACGCTGACGCCCAGTCGGAGGCTCCGTTTTCCCGGCTGTTTCACCTGCAGTATATCATTTTCCCGCTCGAATTTGACGACCAAACACTCGCCGAACTTGAAATGGACGATTTTATCGCCGGCCTCGGGGATGATCTCGTCGTCGTCAAACACCTCCTCCTCCACGGGCGCCGGGGTGGTCTCCACGGGCGCCGGGGGAGGCGCCGACGAGGGATCCTCATCGGTGAACACCTGTACCCAGGTGGGGAGCTTGACCCGCGGGTCGATGGCGCGGCGGATGAAGAGATCGTCGAAGGCGTCCAGCAGGAGGTGGCAGGAGAGCACGGTGGCGCTCTGGAGTACCCCGCCCACGGTCACGCTCCCGGCCTCGCCCTCGAAGGTGACCAGGGTGTAGAGGACGGGCTCGAAGTTCCCCGAGAGCTCGCTGATGATCCCCTCGCAGGAGATGATCTGCACGTGGCGGTCGAGGACGCGGGTGATGGTCCCCGGCCCCTTGGGGCCGTCGCACAGGAGCTCGGCACGCTCGAAGTGTCCCATGATGCGGACATGCCCGCAGCGGATGGCGTTGTCCTCCATGAGCTTGGCCAGGGCACGACCGACGTCCATACTCCTGGTGAGTTCGCCGAGAAACCGGCGGGTCTGGGTGGTTTTCACGAAATGCATGGTGTGTTCCTTGGAAGGATGGGGGTATGGAGCAACGCAGCCGCTGTCGGGCTCAGTCTCGGTACAGGGTGATGCCGGGGAGCCGGTACCGCTTGACACAGGCGCGGAACTTCCAGCACCCCTTCGAGTCCAGGCAGGTGTTGCCGTACTGGCGTTTGGCCCGCTTGAGATCTCGCAGGGCGGCGCCGAGCTTCTCTCGGTAGTCCGGGTGACGCTTGCGGAAGTCGACAAGGACGGTCTTGAGCTTGGGGATATAGGATTTGAGCCGTGAGGAGACCACCGTGGGCACGACCTTGGAGAGATCGACGATGATACCCTTTATCTTCAGCGGCCGCTTGGCGTCGTATCGGGCCTTGTACTCCTGCGCGCGGCGTTTCACGGCCTCCTCGAGGGTGACCATCTCCTGGATGTTGGCCTCGAGGTTGCGCATGCCCAGGTAGAGCCCCTGCACCGTGGCGCGGTAGGGATCCGCGGCGGAGAGCGCCAGCAGGCGGCTCGCCTCGGTCTCCAGGACCTGCGCCTGCTTGGTGAAGATGGTGAGCTGCGAGATGACGGAATCCAGGGTCGTGAAGGCGCACGTGGCCGTCACCTTGACTCCGCAGCGGCTCTTGCTGGCCAGCTCGTCGGGAGAGAGGCCAAGATCCCTGGTGTCCATCTTGGCCGACGTGAGGGGCTTCTCCGTGGGCTCCTTGGGCATCTCAGGATAGATGTCCCTGAGGCGGTTCTTGTCGCCCGTGCCCAGTTTTTCACCGCCCGGTTTCCCGGCGGCCGGAGCGGCCGTGTCGGGGGGCGTCTGGACCGTGGCTGGAGCGGGCACGGTGGAGAGGTAGGTCGCAATGGCCTGGATCCCCAACTCGGGCGTGCATTCCAGATGGCTGCCGTTGGGACAGCCCTTGGAACTGAGCGCCAGCTGCAGCTTGACCGACAGCGACTCGGCCTCCTTGGCCTTGACTTCCAGTTTCTTGATGAGGGTCTCGATGGACTCCTCTGCGCAGGTGATGTTGCGCTTGATCCACCGGGAGCTGGAGAGCTCGTCGGGATCCTTTTTCCCGCAGGAGAAGAGGAGACCGAGCGCCATGGGGACGAAGAGCAGGTGGCGTGTCTTCAAGGGGCCCTCCCAGATCAGAAGGTGAAGTGCTGTTTCATCTCCTCGATGAGTTGATTGTCGCTCAACTCACTCACCGGCTGGATGTGGCTGGTGATGGGGGGAGGAGGAGTGATCGGCGTGTTGTTCACGGGCAGCGGCTTGTCGGGGAGCGCCACGATCTCGGGGAGGGAGGGGGCCGCCGCGGGAGGCGCTGCGGTCACGTCGATCTCGGGGTGATCCATGTAATAGAGGATGCGATCCTCAACAAAGGAACTCATCGACATATTCTGCTCTTTACAGAAACTGTAGACCCTGTCGTAGATATCCCCACGCACGGAGATGGAACGTCTTTTCTGCTTCTTGCTGTTCATAGCTACCTCATGAGACCCACGCGCTGGGGCGGGACGGAAACGATCCCCGAAAGGGGAGTCGAGTGTTCCTACCAGCAAATGAAGGTTTTTGCAAGTACATGAGAAATCATCTTTATGGATTGGGGATCGCCGCGCCCCCGGGAGGCCTCACTGCTTCACCCGCACCTTCACCTGGACCAGCTTCACGAGGGCCATCACCTCGCCCCAGCCGGCCGTCACGGAGGCCAGCACGCGGGCGCCGATCCGCTTGATTCCCGTCTTCTTGAGCAGGGTGATGTGCACGGCCCCGGCCCCGGCGGGAGCGCCCTTGACGATCTCCACGAGCTTCTTCTTGGCCATGGCCTCGAAGGTCTTCGCGCCCGTCTCGGATCCGAAGTTCAGGATGGCCCGCAGCCGAAGACCGGTGAACAGCGGAGTGACCCCCAGGAGGATGGCCCGGGGGGGATCGGGCCACGGGATCACGGGGTCGAGGCTGCCCAGGATGAGGGCGGGGAGATCGGCGGTCTTCTTGGCGAACTGGTGGTAGGGATCGGGGACGCGATCCCAGGGCACGAAGGTCCAGCCGACGGTGCGCACCTGGAGGATGCCCTTCTTCCCCGTGTCCACCTCGAGGGTGAGGTTGTCGCCTTTGGCGGTGAGGATGCCGCCGTCGGTCCCCGACACGGTGAAGGAGAGATCCTTGAAGACGCAGCGGGCCAGGGTGGCCGGCTCGAACTGCCCCTTGAGGGTCAGGGCGCCTCGCCGGGAGGTCTTGAAGTCCTGGGGCACCTGGAGGGCGAGGACCTCCAGCTGGCTGGTGAAGTCGAGGCGGCAGCGCAAGAGCGCGCCGAGGTACCCCTGCTTGAGGGCGGCCACCTTGAGCTCCTCGGTCTTCCCCTGGATCTGCGGGATGGAGAAGAGGTCGGCGAAACGGACACGGACATAGAGGAGACTCTTGGGATTTTTCGGTCTACGGGGCTTGCGTTTGGACGTGCGGTCCGCTTTTGACGCCTTGACCCCAGGCACCTTGGACGGGGTCTTGGAGCCAGGTTCGGGAGAAGCCCCCTTGCCCTTGCAGGCAGAGGCCAGGACGAGCAGCCCGAGGGTCATGGACAAGAGCCCGCGCGATGAAAAGAAAACGTGCATTTTCAGTAGGTCCCGAGGGTGCGGATGACCTCCAGGAGGCAGCCCGCGACCCGTGGTTTTGTTTGCCTTTCGGCCAAAAGGTTGGTAAAGAGAGGGCCATGAACGCACCGCATGCACAGACGGCCCTCCTCATGATCCTCTCCTTCTTACTCGCATGGCCCCCAGCCTGCAAGAAACAAAGCGATCCCAAAGAGGGACGCTCCTCCATCGCGGGGGCCCGCCGAGCTAAAAACCGCTCCATGAAGCGTTCCAGAAAGCATTCCATGAAGCAGGCCAGGGGACGATCCCGCAGGCGTGGCCACCGTACGACAGAGCCCGTGATCATAGCCCCCGGGACGAAGCTCCAGGGCGAGGTCGTGCACGTGGTGGACGGCGACACCCTCCACCTCAAATACGGCCCCGAGGGCCGGGTCATCAAGGCCCGCCTGGCGGGAATCAACACCCCCGAGTGCCACAAGCAGCGGGTGCGGACCTCCGACGGCAGGGCCAGCGCCGCCTGCACGGGCGACGACGAGGCCGGCGGCCTGGCCGCATACACCTTCCTCAAGAAACGGGTCGAGGGGAGGACGGTACACTTCGACTGTGTGAGAAAGGGCGACCGGTGCGAGGCCGGGCGCTTCGGGCGCCCACTGGTGACTGTCTTCGTGGGCGACACCGACGTCAACCAGGAGCTTCTGGCCGAAGGGCACGGCTTCTCCTTCACCAAATACCCCTCTCAGAAACGGGCCCGGTACTGCACCGTGGAGCTGGCCGCCCGCAAGGCCGGCAAGGGGCTGTGGAAACTGGGCGACAAGGTCGATGACGCTCTCGCCCTCATGAGCGCCAAGACCCGCCGGTGGTACAAAAAGCACGACGCGCTCTGCCTCGAGGCCATGAAAGGGAAATGACATGAATCTGAGCGAGCTCACCCATGCGCTGACCTTCGACGACGTTCTGCTCCTCCCGAAATACAGCGAGGTGCTCCCCGGCGAGGTGGACGTGAGCACGCGGATCACCCGCACGCTGCAGCTCAGGATCCCCTTCCTCAGCGCCGCCATGGACACGGTGACGGAGCACCGCATGGCCGTGGCCATGGCCCGGGAGGGCGGCATCGGCATCATCCACAAGAACCTCACGCCCGAGGAGCAGGCCGAGGAGGTCCGCCGGGTCAAGCGCTTCGAGACCTGGATCGTCTCGACCCCCCTCACCCTAGACACCGACGACAGCGTGGAGAAGGCCCTCGGCCTCATGCGCACCCACTCCATCTCGGGCCTGCCCGTCCTCGACGGTTCGGGGCTCCCCGCGGGGATCCTCACCATCCGCGACGTGCGCTTCGAGACCAACATGGCGAGGCCCGTCAAGGAGCTCATGACCACGGGCCTCATCACCGCCAGGGCCGGCGTCTCCATGGACGAGGCCAAGTCCATCCTCCACGCCAACCGCATCGAGAAGCTGGTCATCCTCGACGATGACCACCGCCTCGCCGGGCTCATCACCCTCAAGGACATCCAGAAATCCGAGCTCTACCCCATGGCCGCCAAGGATCTCCGCGGCCGCCTCATGGTGGGCGCCGCCTGCGGGACGGGCGAGAAGGAGCGCAAACGGGTGGAGACCCTGTGCGAGGCGGGGGTGGACCTCATCGTGGTAGACACAGCCCACGGCCACACCCGCGGCGTCGGGGACATGGTCGCCTATATCAAGGAGGTGAGCCCCGCCATGCAGGTCATCGCCGGCAATATCGCCACGGGTGAGGCGGCAAAGTTTCTCATAGACCGGGGCGCCGACGGCGTGAAGGTGGGGATCGGGCCAGGCTCCATCTGCACCACCCGCATGGTGGCCGGCGTGGGCGTGCCCCAGCTCTCCGCCATCGACATGGTGGTGAAGGAGGCTGCAAAGCGCGACATCCCCGTCATCGCCGACGGCGGCATCAAGTACTCCGGGGACGTGGTCAAGGCCCTGGCCGTGGGCGCCAGCGCCGTCATGATCGGCTCCCTCTTCGCCGGCACCGAGGAGACCCCGGGCGACATGATCCTGTACCAGGGCCGCTCCTACAAACAGTACCGGGGCATGGGCAGCCTGGGCGCCATGAAGGCCGGCAGCGCCGACCGTTACTTCCAGGCGGCGGTCCCCAGCTCCAAGCTGGTCCCCGAGGGCATCGAGGGGCGCGTCCCCTTCAAGGGCTCCCTGAGCCAGACCCTGGCCCAGCTC
>QKIM01000174.1 GCA_003249585.1 Deltaproteobacteria bacterium | reverse complement strand
ACAGTGGATGCCCAAAATCGAGATCTAGCAGCTCTCAATTGAGAGATAGCAGAGATGCTTGAGACGCACAAGTCTACCCTCTTGTCTGACCCCAAAGATTCGTTTTCTTTGTGCTCAAGGGTTGACATACCTTATTGCATCTCCAGGGGTGTTTCGTCCACCCACCGATCATCTACCGCAGGAAAAACAGCCCTGCAGCCGTCCATCGGTGAAGTTCCCCCGGGGATAGGTGGTCATCGTGTCTTTCGGCGACCACCGGGAACCGCACGGTGAACGCCGAAGGCCCCATTCCTTCCTGCCCACGTGCCGAGGTCGAGGACAGAATTGGACTCTATTAATACTAATCTGAAAGAATATGTTTTTATTTTCCATGTGAGGCGATACTATATTAATGGGAAAATGTGATTTGAAGTTAGGAGTTTACTTTTAATCAGGAGGAAATTATGTCGTTTGTTGAACAAATTAAAGAGCTTGCGCAAAGAGTTCCATCTCTTAAGGGTTTGCTTGAGACTGAAGAAGCAACAAAAAACGCGCTGGTCATGCCGTTTATAAAGGCGATAGGGTATGATGTCTTTAATCCCTTGGAAGTCGTTCCTGAGTATTCAGCAGACGTGGGTGTTAAAAAGGGGGAAAAGGTAGATTATGCAATAAAATTTGGCGATGATGTGATTATGTTGATCGAGGCAAAAAAGGCGGGCGAAACGTTGAAGATTGAACATTCCAGTCAACTGTACCGCTATTTTTCAGTTGTGAAAGCCAGGATCGCTGTTCTTACAAATGGGGTGGTATATCAGTTCTACTCCGATATCGATGAACCTAATGTCATGGACTCCAACCCGTTCCTCACCATAGATCTCTCCGATCTCCGTGACAATTTGCTGCAACAGCTTCAACGATTGACGAAGGAGCATTTTGATCTTGAAAATATGCTCTCTGCCGCTATTGGCCTGAAATACGTCTCGGGAATACGAAATGTTTTAACGCAGCAACTCACGGAGCCAGATGAGGAGTTTGTAAAATTCTTTTTTACCCGGACACATCCCAAAGGACGATTCACCGCAGCGGCGAAGGAGCAGTTTTCCGAATTGGTGAAGAGGGCCTTAAATCAATTTATCAGTGACCAGGTTGGCAATCGGTTACGGCTCGCATTGGAAAAGGAGGATGAGGTCTCGGGCAGGAACCTGGAAAATGATACTGCTCAGCCTACGGACGTCAGTCCTGAAGAAGCTTCTTCCGATATTGTCACGACCGAAGAGGAAATGGAAGGATACCATATCGTAAAAGCTATAATTTGCAGTGTGTTGCCTCCTGAGCGGATAACATTTAGAGATACAAAATCCTATTTTGGGATTCTCATCGATGACAACAACAGAAAGCCAATCTGCCGACTTCATCTGAATCGAACCACGAAATACCTGGGCCTTCTGGATGATGACAAGAATGAGACAAGACACGTAATAAATGGCACCGAGGAGATATACAAATTTTCTGACAAGCTCAGGGCTGCTGCGGAAAAATGGGCGTAGCCCCACCAGTCCCTATATTATTCGTATAATACGACAGGAGAGTGGGGGGATTTGCTTTGCGGGATCAGATGCTGGACACCAATGGAGCATGCCGCGATCTTCGCGGTTCAATCAGGGCCGAGTATGCGATAAGATCGGCGGATGAAAGATGGAGGTCGGGTATGAAGAAGGTCATCATCTCGGTATCGGTTTGGCTCTGGATCGGGTGTGGGACGTCGAAGCGGGAGGAGAATCGTGTCGCGTCGGGGCCGGCGATGTCCGAACCCACGGCAGCGAAGAAGGCCATGGCGCCGGTGGCGCCCGGCAGTGGACAACCTGCAGACATGGCGCCGGGGATTGGAAAACCCCGGCCGGTCGCCCCGCCTCCGCCTGTGACCCTGGATGCCGGGAAGATGAGGCTGTACGCCGAGGCGATGAACCGGTTCACCTTCAAGCTCTACAAGGAGGTGCGCGGCAGGACCGCGGGGAATCTCCACATCTCCGGGCTCAGTGTCGGGGACGCCCTGTCCCTGGTCCTTGAGGGGGCACGGGGAGAGAGCCTTCGTGCCGCGCTGAAGGCCTTCGGCATTAAGGACGCGGCGCTCCTCGGGGGAGGGGCAGGAACGCTCCGGGCGTCTGCCCGGCACGCCTCTACCAGCTTCTCCCTGGCCAGCCGCCTCTGGGTCGCCCGTGATGTGCCGCTGGAAAAGAAGTATCTGGCGCGGACGGCCAGGCAGTACGGGGCCGCCGCCGCCAGCGCCGACTTCCACGCCTCCGTCGCGCTGGCGGCCCGGGTGAACAGATGGGTCAAGACCCGGACCTTGGAGCAGATCGACGGGTTGATCTCAGCGGCTCAGATCACCCCCCAGACCCGCCTCCTGCTCCTGGGCGCCCTCGCCTTCGGGGGCCCCCTGGCGCTACCAGTTCTCCTCGCGCAAGACCGCTTCCGAGCCCTTCTTCCTTGAGGGAAAAGGGAAGCGGCGCATGACCGTCAACATGATGTACCTCTTTGCACCGTTCCGGTCCCTCAGGAAGGGCGCCGTGCGCCTCGTGGAGATGGATTTCGCTGATGGCCGCAACTCCATGGTCTTTGTCACCGGACGCGGCGGGATCCGCGGCTTGGAAGCGCAGGTCGGGTCCATGAAAACCCTGCGAGGGCTCCTGAAAAAGGCCACCGTAGAGCGGGTGAAGGTGTTCCTGCCCCGCTTCGCCATCTCGAGCGCCCTTGAGCTCTCGAAGCCCCTGGCCGCGCTTGGGTTTGGCCCCCTCTTCGCGCGGGGCGCGGACTTCACAGGCCTCACGAAGGTCCCCCTCTTCCTCTCCACGGTGCAGCACGGGGCCACCCTCAGGGTCGACGAGAAGGGGGTGGTCGCCACGGCTGCCACGGCCATCTTCGCGCTGAAGAACGGCAACCCCGCCTATCCGAAGCTCCGCTTCGACCACCCCTTCCTCTACTTCATCATCGACAAGCGAAACGATCTGGTGCTCTTTGCCGGGAGGGTCATGGTCCCCACGGCGGCCAGGGGGAGCCTGACCCCCCGGCGCATGCGGCACTGAGCAAGGGTCGAGCCCGGCCGGTCGTGGCCCCGGGCCCCTCGAGGGATATTTTCAGGGGAGCGTGGGTGCGCCCGGAGCTCAGGAGGGATCCCTGAGGCTGCCCGATGCAGGCCCGTCGAGGACGCTGCGGATGGCCCTCAGCAGGTGTTCGCGGTTTACGGGTTTCTCGACGAGGAGAAACCCCTCATCTCTGAGGACGCCACCCTCGCCGATCTCCATGCCGTATCCCGTGGCGAAGATCACGCGGATATCGGGGTGGGTCTCGCGGATCTTCTGGAACACCTCGTGGCCTCCGCAGCGGGGCATCATGATGTCCAGGAGCAGGAGGTCGATGCTGGCGGCGTTGCGCTCGAACAGCTCCAGGGCCTCGATCCCGTCCTTGGCCGCCAGGACCGAGTAGCCGGCCCGTTCCAGGATGGTCCGGGTCAGCATGCGCACCATCTCTTCGTCCTCGGCCAGCAGGATGGTCTCCTGTCCGCGCGTGGGGGCGATTGTGGGTCTGGGAAGCTTTTTGGGGCTCCCGCCCGCGGTTCGCGGGAGGTAGATGGAGAAACTGGCGCCCTCGCCGGGGGCGCTCTTGACGTCGAGGAACCCCTGGTGCTGCTTGACCAGGCCGTAGACCGTGGAGAGCCCCAGCCCCGTCCCCTCCCCGATGCCCTTGGTGGTGAAGAAGGGCTCGAAGATCCTCGTCCGGGTCTCCTCGTCCATGCCGCAGCCCGTATCCGACACGGTCAGCACCACATAGTCGCCGGGAGAGGCCCAGGGATGTTCTGAGCAGAAGGCCTCGTCCAACTGCGCGTTCCGCGTCGTGATGGTGACGACCCCACCCTGGGGCATGGCATCCCGTGAGTTGACGCAGAGATTGGTCAGGATCTGCCCGATCTGGACCGCGTCGGCCCGCACGAGTCCCAGCCCCGAACCGGTCTGAAAGTCCAAAATGACGTGCTCTCCGATGACCCTCCGCAGCATGTTGAGCATGTCGCCGATGGTGCCGTTGAGATCGACGTCGCTCATGCTGAGCACCTGCCGCCTGCTGAAGGCCAGCAGTTGGCTGATCAGTTTCTTGGCCTGGTTGCTGGTCTCGATGATGTCCTGGAGGAATTCGAAGGTGTCGGACCCTTCGGGCGTCAGTTCCAGCGCGAGCTCGCCGCTGCCCAGGATCACCTGGAGCAGGTTGTTGAAGTCATGGGCGACGCCCCCGGCGAGCTGCCCGATGGCCTCCATGCGCTGCGCCTGCTGGAATTGCTCCTCGAGCTGCAGCTCCCGGGTGATGTCCCGCTTGACGGCTACGAAGTTCACGGTGCGGCCCGTTTCATCCCGGACGGGGGAGATGACCGACTCCACGGTGAAAAGGGCGCCGCTCTTCTTCCTGTTGATGATGCGTCCGCTCCACACCTCTCCTGCCGTGATGGTCTCCCAGATGTCGCGGTAGAAGTCCTCGTCGTGCTCCCCGCTCTTGAGGATGCGGGGGTTCTGGCCCAGGGCCTCTTGGGAACTGAAGCCGGAGATCTCCTCGAAGGCGGGGTTCACATATTCTATGGTGCCCTCGGTGTCGGTGATCATGATGATCTCGGCCGCCTGCCCGATGGCGGACAGGAGCCGCTCCCGATCCGCCTCCGACGCCTTCTGCTCGCTGATGTCCCGTCCGAGGACCACCAGCCCCCTGCGGGTTCCGTCCTCTTCGAAGATGGGGACCTTGAGGACGTCGTAGGTCTTGACGACGCCGTCGGGTCGGGGGATGACCTCTTCCCCGCGGGAGAGCTCGCCCGCCTGCCAGGCGATCTCATCGGAGGCCTCGCAGGCGAGGAAGGCCTCCCGGTACATGGGGTGGGTGAAATCCGCCAGCTCGGCGTCGGTCTTTCCGCGATAGTCCACGTTGGTGAGGGAGAAGAGCTCCAGATCGGCGGCGTTGGCCACCAGCCACCGTCCTGCGCCGTCCTTGAAACAGATGATGTCCGGGGTGGACTCGATGAGCGCCGAGAGCTGGCGCTCGTTCTCGCTGATGATCCGCTCCGCCTGCTTGCGGCGGGTGATGTCGATGTACGAGCCGAACATCCACTCCGCGCGGCCGTCGGGGGTCCTGGTGGCGATCTTCCCCTGATCGAGGATCCATATCCACGATCCGTTTCGATGCCGCAACCGGTACTCACAGATGTACTGTTCGATTTCTCCCCGGATGCACTGTTGTACCTTGGCTTGTGTAAGGGGCAGATCTTCCGGGTGGCACAGCCGCTGCCAGGTGTCCACGCCCACGGGGGCGAGCTCCTGCACTGAGAAGCCGAGGAGCTCGCTCCAGCGCCTGTTGAAGATGGCCTCCCCAGTCTGGATGTTCCACTCCCAGGTGCCCAGGTTGGTGCCGTTGACGATGTGGCTGAGCCGCTGGTGCTTCGAGTTGAGCTCCTGCAGCTCCCACAAACGGTCCAGCAGCGCGGCCGTAGCCTGGAGGGCGGGGAGCAGCAGCCCGACTTGCGAGGGGTCGATACAGTCGAGCAGCAGGGAGCCGTATTCCAGGCCATGCTTTTGGATGGGGACCCTCAGCATATGTGTTTCGGTGACCCTGGGACAGTCGGGAGGGCAGCCCACGGGGGGCGGCAACGGGCCGGCCGCGGGGCCGCGACGGATGCGATCCATGGGCTCGGTGCAGGACGCCGGGGCTTCGTCCGGAGAAGAGTCCGCGATGATGGTCCCCTCACGGCACACGAGGACGCGACGGAGGAAGGGCAGGGTGGCGAGGCTCCGGGCAGCCTCTGCGGACGGATCCTGGTCTCGGCCGAGCTCCGAGAGGCGCTGGTGCAAGGCAAAGAGGTGTTGAATCGCTGTAGAGTTATTGGAGGTTACGTCGGTCTTGGTCATCGGACGCTTTGCTTTGTGGAGTATGTCAGTGACACTGAGATGCTATTGTAGAGCGTTTGCTTCGCGTGTCGAGGGGAAAATGCCGGAAATCAGAAGTGGAAGAGGAGACCGGCGCGCAGGGCGGTGGATTTGCCGTCGGGGACCTCGATGCAGTCGCAGGCGCACTTGGGCTCGGCGGGCGCGATGAGGGGCCACGTGCCTGCCGCTTCCAGGTAGAAGACCACCGCGAGGTCGCCGCCGGGAGGCGCGAAGAGCTCCACCTCGATCCCAGCGCCGACGCCCCACACGAGGGCGTTGGTGGAAAACTCCAGATCCTCGGTGGGGGAGACGGTCCAGTCCGTCCCTCCCAGGAGGATGTGGGAGAGGCTGAGCGCCACGGTGGCGTAGGGCCGCAGGATGGCGCGGCGGGAATAGCCCAGGGGATACATCCGGACGGCGGATCCGAAGACATAGGCCTCGTTGCGGTGGTAGCCGCAGTCCGTCTCGAAGATGTAGTCCTGGTGCTCGAAGGTCACCACCAGGCTGAAATACGGTCCCAGCCCCAGAGAGAAGTCCACCCCCTTGAGGGACATGGCCTCGACGCCGTTCATTACGCCGCCGTGGAACCCGACACCGTAGCGTGGTCGGATATCCTGCTGGGCGTGTGCCGTCGCGGTGAGAAAGGTGAGCGCCGCCACGGCGACGGGGATCGCCAGGGCTGCGGCGGCGAGGGGAGAGAACCGGCGAAGGCTAAAACCGCGACCGCCGGGGGGCGTGACCGGAATGATGGTTTGCATGGCGTTGTCCTCTACCGAAAGGATAGCCCGCCCGCCGGAGGTTACAAAGGAAAAGTTGGTTCAGGGGGTTATTGGAGGAGGTAGGGCGCGTCGAAGGTCATGCGAAGGTCGATGGCGGGGCCGAAGGTCGTGGACTCGGGATCGTAGTCGGGGGAGGCGGGGGAGGTCATGAGAGCCGTGCAGATGACCTGTCCGCGGACCCAATCGGCGGACTCGGTCTCCTCGAAGGTCACCTCGCAGTGGGAGTACCGGGGGGACTCGGCGGTGGCATCGTACTCTTCGGTGAAGGCGAAGGCGCTCTCACCGTCCACGGTGACGATGATATCAAAAAGATAGCTCTCGGTGGTCTCGGCGTCGAAGATTCGGGTGTCGTAGGTGAGATAGGCCATGCCCAGGGTGACGCGGACGCCGTGGTCGTATTCGTCCTGGAGGTCGTGGGCGACGATGACGAGGTCGCCGTTGCCCTCGGCCACCACCACGTGGTTGGTCACGTCAAAGATCCATTCGTCGGTGGCATCGCCGGTGATGACGATTGTGGCGTCGCCGCTTGGGGTGACGTTGCTGGTGTTGTTGACGTTGCTGGTGTTGTTGACGTTGCTGGTGTTGTTGGTGCCGCTGGTGGAGTCGTCTTCGCAGGCGACGAGGGCGAAGGTCAGGGCTACGGCGAAGAGGATGGTTTTCATGGGAACTCCTGTGGGGCACACGGGGCTGTGAGGCGTTTTGCCGGGTTCGGGATCAGGCATCCAGGGCAGGCGGCGGTGCCCTGCCACCTGCCGATACTCTCTCCATTTCCTTCGGGAAGTAAACGAAAAAACGACCCAGGGCCCCCGTGTCCGTGAGGCGGCGCACGAAGAGGTAGTGTGGTTTAATTTTATTGAGGTTGACTTGTGTAATATTTTTATTAAAGTGAATATTGAGGTTAATTTTATTCAACCTCCTGGAGATGATGTCATGCTGGCTCCCCAATGGATTGATTACCTCGATGATGAGGACCGGGTCTTCGTCAAGCGCTTCGTCCTCCACTCGGGGTCCCTCAAGGCCCTGGCCGAGGACTATGGTGTCAGTTACCCCACGGTGCGGCTCAGGCTGGATCGGCTCATCGAGAAGATCCGGGTCGTGGAATACCACGGGCCGCAGGACACCTTCGAGCTGCTGCTCCGCACGAAGTTCGCCGAGGGGCGGCTGGACGAGCGCACCCTGCGCGAGCTGCTGGACGCCTACGCGAGGAGGAACCCATGATGCTCCTTGCGCTGGTGCTCCTGCTGCCGGGAGGGTTGACCAGGGATCTGGAACTGGCCCCCATGGAGCGTCAGGGGATGCTCAAGGGGGGCACCCTGGACGGGGTGAAGAAGACGCTCTCGGCCGAGAGTCCCGGCGGGCGCCTCACGGTTCCGCTCTTCACCATCCCCAGGCCCAGGGTCTCGGGGCGGCACTATCAAATCCGGGGAATGGTCCGCTACGAGGGTCTCGAGAAGGCCGGGTATCTGGAGTTGATGAGCTTCTTCCCCGGCGGCCGCCGTTACTTCACCCGCACCATGGCCGGTCGCGGCCCCATGCAGGAGCTCAGGGGTTCGTCGGGCTGGCGCCCCTTCAGCCTCCCCTTCGATCTGGGACAGGGCGCTCCCGTACGTCCCGAATCCCTGGCGGTGAGCGTGGTCTTCTTCTCCAA
>QKIM01000225.1 GCA_003249585.1 Deltaproteobacteria bacterium | reverse complement strand
GGCGCCCGAGGAGGCTCTCGGGCCCTTGACCCGGTGCTCCTTCATCCAGGGGATCTTCGAGGAGGGACCCGCCGGGGCGCTCCTCCCCCTTGAGGCCGCTCCCGGTTTCGTCCTGCCGCGGGGGCTCGTCTTCGGGGCCAAGTACCAGGGGAAGACCAACGAGCTGGTGACCCAGATGGCCCTCAACCTGGCCCTGAGGTACAGCAGCGGCGGGGCTGGGCCCCGGACCCTGGTCGACCCCATGGCCGGACGGGGGACCACCCTGCTGTGGGCGCTGCGATACGAGCTGGACGCCGTGGGCGTGGAGAAGGACCCGGGCGCCCTCGAGGCCCTGCAGACCCACCTCGGCCGGCAGACCAGGCTCCACCGCATCAAGCATTCCCACCAGAGGGGGAGCGTCGGCAGGCGCAAAGGGGCGGGGAGCTTCGTCCGGTACGAGCTGGGAGGGCACAGCCTGCGTCTCGTCACCGGAGACACCCGGGAGCTCGGCACTCTGCTCGGGGGACAGCGCTTCGACCTGATGGTGACGGACCTGCCCTACGGGGTGCAGTTCAGGGGAGCCCGGCGCAGCCCCCTGGAGGTGCTCCGCGAGGCCGCTTCGGGCTGGATGGAGAGCCTGCGCCCTGGCGGCGCCATGGTGCTCATCTTCAACACCTACCTGCCGCCCCGTGCCGAGCTGGAGGCGCTGTTCACCGGGGTCGGCGGCGAGGTGCGGCCCTTCTCGGCCCCCCACCGCATGAGCGAGTCCATCGTCCGGGACCTCCTGGTGGTCACGAAACCCTCCCTGCCCTGACATCCGGTCACGCCCCCACGGCTTTTGACATTGAGAATGGAGAAGACCATGAAAGACAGAATCCACCGACTCCTTGCGAAAATGCGCTCTTCGATCCCCGGCCGCGCCGGCACCACGCCGCCGTCTGCCGGCCGACAGCAGGAAAGCGAGATCCGTCAGGTGTCCGACACCGCCTTCATGGCCGCCGCCTACCGGGCCCTGGAGACCAGGCATCGGCACGCGCTGTTTCAGGACCCCCTCGCGGCCAAGGTCGCCGGGGAGCAGGGCGAGAGGATCATCGGCCATCTGCCCCGGCGGGCCTTCCTCGGTGGCTGGTCGGTGGTGATCCGCACCCGCATCATCGACGACTTCATCGGCCTCGCCGTGGACGAAGGCGTGGACACGGTCCTGAACCTGGGGGCCGGGCTGGACACCAGGCCGTACCGCCTGGAGCTCCCTGCGGAGCTGCGCTGGATCGAGGTGGACTACCCCCACGTGGTGGACCTCAAGGAGGCCCGGCTCGCGGGCGAGACGGCGCGCTGCCGACTGGAGCGGATCGGCCTCGATCTCACTGACACCGGGGCCCGGCGGACGCTCTTGAAAGACGTGGCGGCCTCTTCCAAGAAGATCCTCGTCCTGACCGAGGCGGTCACCCCCTATCTCGCCCAGCCCGCGGTCGCCTCCCTCGGGGCCGACCTCCTGGCCCAGACGTTCGTCCAGTACTGGCTCGTCGACTACTTCTCCCCGTCCTCCTACGAGTACCGCCGGCGAAGCGGCATGAGCCGCATGATGAAGAACGCTCCCTTCCTGTTCGAGCCCGCGGACTACTTCGGCTTCTTTTCGAAGGTCGGCTGGACGCCCAGGGAGACCCGGTACTTCGCCGAGGAAGGCGAGAAGCTGCGGCGGCCGGCGCCCTTTCCCCTCCCGGTGCGGCTTGTGATGCGCGTCATGACGATGCTCGCATCGCCCACACGGCGCGAGCAGATGAAGCAGTATGCGGGCTTCGTCCTCTTCGAACCCGCCCGGCCGCCAGGCGACCATCTTAAAGCACTGAAGTCCAGGTGATTCTGGAAGATCAGAAGAGGTCGGGGCCGACGCCCTCTATTGCACAGTCGGAGACGGGCCGGGGTGGTAGGAGTAGAGGAAGCCCGAGGGGGTGTACTCAGCGGGCAGGGGGGGCGTGCCGTCGCCGTTGTCGATGTCCCAGCCCTCGTCGTCCCAGCGGGTGTACACCTCGTCGTTCCAGGCGGCGGCGGTGTTCATCTGGGCGTGCCAGTCGGCAGAGTTGTCGGTCTGCACCCAGTCGGGGCCCACCATGTTGGCGATGATGCGCCGGCGCTGATCACGGACCCACACGGGATCCACGATGTTGGCCGTGATCTCTCCCTCGTAGATGAGGCCGCGGTTGTTCTTGTTGGCGCTCCCCACGGAGAGGTAGATGTCGTCCACGATGAGCATCTTGTCGTGGAGATAGACGTCGGCGTAGCGGGACTCCGTCTCGTCGATGCCCCAGGTGACCACGTGGTCGAAGGTGCGCAGCTGGTAGAGGTCGTAGCGGTCGGGGAACTCGGCCATGAGGCGGTTGTGGGCGTCGTAGGTCCACTCGCAGCCGCCGTCGGTCCACTCGTCGACATTGAGGATGACCACGATGAGGCGCAGGTTCGGCTGGTCCCGCATGCGCTGCATGAGGGCGTCGAGGATCAGGGGAATGCGGAACTACTGATCGTCAATGAGGCCATAGTCTTGGGCCTGGTTGAAGGCGTTGAGCCAGGTCTCGGCGATGCCGTGCTCCCAGAAGGGCTCGGGCATGGTGGCGGTGATCTGGACGGGCACGCCCGTGGGGTCCGCCGGGATGTTGCGGCTGATGGTGAAGGCCGAGGCGTTCTCCGAGTAGTCCACCCCCTCGCCGAGGAGGTAGTCCCAGCGGGTCTTGAAGATGTCGGCGGCGTCCTGGGCAGCCGGTCCCTCGATCCGCAGGAAGTAGTCCTTGCGCGGGACGTTGTCGGGCTCTCGCTCCTTGTTCATGACCTCGACGCGCTCCGCCTCGGTGGACTCGAAATTCATGCGGCGGTGATCATAGAAGGCGTGGTTGTTGGTGTCCCAGTCCACGGCCTTGACGTTCATGCCGCCCACGTAGGCCACGTTGTCGTCGAAGACGGAAAACTTCTGGTGCCAGGAGGCCGCCTGGAAGGCGATGCCCAGCGGCCAGTCGGAGAAGTCCACGTCCTTGCCCGGGACGTCCGAGGTGATCTCGGCCTCGTCGTCGAAGGTGGCGCCGGCCCAGCCCGTGAAGGTGGTCCTTACGCGGTCGCCGAAGGTGAAGGCGGCGGGCTCGAACCAGAACTGATCCGAGGTGGGGTTGCCCTGACCCATGAACTCGAAGTTGTCGGCCGGCGTCTCGGCCTTTTCGAGGATGTCGTCATCGGTGGTGATCCAGTCCAGGATGTCGTGGGTGCCCCAGAACTCGCCGACCATGATGCGCTTGACGGCGGTCGTGCTCTCCAGCAGCGCCATGATGGTGTTCTCCCACCGCTCGGTCGGGGTGAGATAGGCGTGGGTGTCGAAGTCCCGCAGGAGCTCGAAGTTGGACTCCCACCACCAGCTCGCCAGGAGGATCCGGTCGTTCACCGAGAGGATGTCGTCATGGAGGCTCTGCCAGTACGTCTCGCCGTCCATGAAGAGCTGTACGTTGTTGCCCCGGCGCGCGGGCCGGCCCTGGGCCGAGAACCATTTGTGCCGCAGGCCGCCAAAAATCGTGAAGGAGGGCAGCCCGCCGAGGAGGACGGACACCGAGGAGATGCCGTGCTTGGTGGGCGCGGTGTCGTGGGTGAGGGTGAAGGGCGGGTCGGCCGAGGGGTCGAAGGCGACGGTGAGGGTCATGGGGAAGTGGTAGGGGGCCGACAGGGTGATGGTCAACTGTCCGGGGCCCGGGAGGGCGTAGCGCGTGAAGGGCCAGGAGGCGCCCGTCTCGGCGGTGATGTCGGAGCCGTTGAAGGAGACCGTGAGGTCCGCCTCGGACGAGGGCAGGGCCTGGGCCCAGATGTCCAGGGCGGCGAAGTCCACATAGCCCTGGGGGGGCGTGGTGTTGTTGGTGTTGTTGGTGCTGGTCGTATTGTTCACGTTGGACGTGTTGTTCACGTTGGACGTGTTGTTCACGTTGCTCGTGTTGTTCACGTTGCTCGTGTTGTTCACGTTGCTCGTGTTGTTCGACCCGCTGCCGGAGGAGTCGTCACAGGCTGGAACAACAAGGAGAAACAGGGCGATGGCGAGTAATTTCATGGGTGCTCCCTTGGGGGTGTTGGGGCGGTGCCATGAGCACCGCACAGGATATTGATTTGTGCCATATACGGTGTTCTGTCAAGGGGATTGACACGCCGCATCACACCGTCGGGGATTGCCGCCACGGGAAAAGAGCCCTTCAGTGGTGCGGCAGGGGGAAACGGGGACCCCGGGTCAGGCTCCTACATGTACGGAATGGACAAGGTGGACGGTGGCTAACTTGCTGTAAAATATTAGTAAATATGTGCCTGACTGGGTGATGGTTGGAATGTTAAAAGAGGTTAATATTTTCCTCACGAAATTCTAACAGTTCTAACGATTGACGGTGGAGTGCAACGAGCGCAGAATCCCCTTTTTCGCTTGTGAAGAGGTTCACAAGCTAATATAAGGAGTAGAAGATGACATTCGACACTGGAAACACCGCTTTTATGCTGCTCGCGACCAGCCTCGTCATGCTCATGACGCCGGGGTTGGCCTTCTTCTATGGTGGTCTCGTGGGACGCAAGAACGTCCTCACCATCATGATGCAGAGTTTCGTCTCCATGGGCGTGACGACCATCCTCTGGGTCGCCGTGGGCTACTCGCTCTGCTTCAGTGGTGACGTTGGCGGCATCATCGGCAACCTCGACCACGCCTTCCTCAAGGGGATCTCTCCCTTCCAGGCCTACTCGGGCAGCGGCAAGATTCCGCTCATCGTCTTTATCTCCTATCAGATGATGTTCGCCATCATCACCCCGGCGCTCATCACCGGCGCCTTCGCCAACCGCATTCGTTTCGGCGCCTACCTCATCTTCCTGGTGGCCTGGCAGCTTTTCGTCTACTTCCCCTTCGTCCACATGGTGTGGGGTGGTGGCATGCTCCAGAAGTGGGGTGTCCTTGACTTCGCCGGCGGCATCGTGGTTCACGCCATCGCCGGTATGGCCGCTCTGGCCTCCGTTTTCTACGTAGGTCGCCGCAAGGTGATGGAGCACGGCCCCCACAGCATCCCCCTGGTCGCCCTGGGCACCGGTCTTCTGTGGTTCGGCTGGTACGGCTTCAACGCCGGCAGTGAGCTGGCCGTCGACCACGTGACCGCTCTGGCCTTCCTGAACACCGACATCGCCGCCTCCTTCGCCGCCATCACCTGGCTCGCCATCGAGTGGATCCACCGCAAGAAACCCAAATTCGTCGGTCTCCTCACGGGTGCCGTGGCCGGTCTGGCCACCATCACCCCCGCCGCCGGGTTCGTGACCCCGACCTCCGCGATCATCATCGGTATCGTGGCCGGTATCATCTGCTACCTCGCCGTCGCCCTCAAGCACAAGCTCCAGTGGGATGACGCCCTGGACGTCTGGGGCGTCCACGGCGTCGGCGGAACCATCGGCGTGATCATGCTCGGGTTCTTCGCCACCAAGGCCGTCAACGGCGCTGGCGCCAACGGGCTCTTTTACGGCAACGCCAGCTTCGCCATGAAGCAGACTGTGGCCGTCGTCGGGGCTTCCATCTACGCCTTCGTGTTCACATATCTGATGCTCATCACCATCAACCTCGTGTCCCCCGTCCGCGTGAAGAAGGATGAGGAGGCCAGCGGCGTGGACGAGAGTATCCACGGCGAGAACGCCTATCTGTAGGCAGGCGGTACCCCATACTGCCGGATCAACACAGGAGATATGAAATGAAATCCTTGTTCCTCACCGCATTTCTGGTTGTCAGTCTGACGTCCCTTTCGGCCTCGGCCCAGACCAACGCCCCCGCGGACCCGGCGAAACCCGCCGCCGCCCCCGCGACAGCCCCAGCGGACAAAGCGGCTCCGGACAAACCGTCAGACAAGTCGTCGTCCCTCGGGATCAACGCCGACCTGCAGATCGCCACGGCCTATGTCTTCCGCGGTCTCAACGTGTTCCAGAAGGATGGACAGATGAACCAGAACATGCTGGCGGCTCCCGGCCTCACCTGGACCATCGGCGAGACGGGTTTCGCCGTCGGATACTGGGGTGCCTTCCAGCTCACGGGCGACAACCGCAGCGCGAACACCGACAACGCCATCAACATGGAGACGGACTTCTTCGTCACCTACGAGCGCAAGATGACCAAGGAGCTGACGCTCAAGGGGATCGTGACCCTGTACACCATGCCCTTCGCCGACATCCCGGACATCTCGGTGCCCTCGTGGGTCGAGCCCGGTGTGGCCCTCACCTATTCCCACGGGATCGGTGACTTCGGCCTGGCCGTGAGCTACTTCCTCGGTATGCAGTCCGAGCTCAGAGACTCCAGCTATCTGTACGTCAACCCCAGCTTCGGCAAGACCTTCAAGGTCGTCGGCCGGGACATCAGCGCCAAGGTTGGGTACGGGTACAAGCAGTTCAAGGCTGGGAACGACAACATGAGCAATGTTCATGATCTCCTGTTCACGGTGGACACCACCTTCTCCTTTGGTGACTTCTACGTGAAACCCGCTCTGGGTGCGGCGTGGACCAATATCGAGGGTCCCGACTCCACCTTCAGCGACGGGTTCGTCGTGTGGGCCTCCGTCAACGTTGGCGTGAACAAGTAGCCTTCGGGGGAGCCCCCCAAACACATCTTCAAACAACCAGGGCAGGGGGACGCCCGGTATCCTTTCTCTGACTGCGACCGTTTTCTTTCACGATCGTCTATGCTAGGCTGTCGCGGAACCGCCCCCCTGAAGAGAGGTCCTGTCATGTCGAGTGATGTCTGGTACTGCCCCGGCTGCCAAGCCGAGAATCACAAGAGCGTCCTCAAGGAGGACTACGAGAAGCGGCTGGCCTACGGTTCCCTGACAGGGGAAGAGTTCTGCTACGGGTGCTACATCAAGGTGCCGAGTGTGGAGGTGTACGCCGGAAACTACGACTCGCGCAGTGATGACGCGTCAGGGTCGGTGAAGACCTCCTCAGGGAGATCGCAGAGCCCCCCGGAGCCCCCGCGTCCGATCCTGAGAACACCCCAGACGAAACCAGAACCGAAGGCCGCTTCCGCGCCGCCGGAGGAGTCGGGAGACCGTCTGGAGACGCTGCTGGAGCTCGCCGCCGAGGAAGCCGCGAAGGCTCCGGGGTCGAGGAAGCTCGAAGAGATGTACCGGCGCATCATCAAGATGGATCCGGCCAACGTGGCGACCCTCGGCCATCTCGCGGACCTGTACGAAGTCCGTGGTGACCACAGGAAGGCGAGGTTGACGCTGCTTGTGCTCCACAAGGCCCTGGGTGGCAACGAGAAGGATATCCCCAATAATCGGCGCAAGGCTGTCGGGGAGAACATGCTTCGGCTCTTCGAGCTCAGTGCGAAGCACCTCAACGATTCGGAGCAGGCCATGCAGCAGCTGGTCCTGGTCATGGAGATCGCGCCCTTCCTCTTCGAGGAGTACGAGCGGTTCGACGGCTTCATCAGGAACGGTTCGCTCTACCGTGACATCGCCGCCCGCGCCGAGGAGACCGCTGCAAAGATTGGCGACGATCGCGACGCCTGCGCCATGTACACCTTTGGTGCCCATGTCTGTTTGGAGAATGGAGACCCCATGAGGGCCAGGCAGCTCCTGAGAAAGGGCGAGAAGCGCAAGTACACTTACAGTCCGCTGCATCTGGAGAAGGCGCGGTTCTGTGGTGTCGAGGGGGACGCCGACCGCCAGCTCCTGGCGCTGCGCAAGGCGCTCAGGTACGAGGACCGGCCCGACAGGCAGGTGAAGGTGATGTTGAAGCTCGGAGCCTTCCACGAGGAGACCATGCTCGATTTGGTGGGAGCCCTGGACATCTATCGCAAGGCGGCGGCTCTCGCCCCCGAAGACCCCGAGGTGAAGACCAGCCTCAAGAGAGTCACCGCCGCGCTGGGGGGATGACCCACAGCTGCCCCTCCCTGGCATCATGAGGTTCTTTCGGTTCACGGGTGGGCGACGCGGAAGCGCTGGAGTTCCATGTAGTCGTTGTAGCGCTCCCAGGTGAGCCAGTAGAGCTTCTCCTTGAGGAAGCCGCGGTAGCGCCGCATGAGCTCGTACTGCTCCCCTTCGGACTTCTGGGCGAGGGACTTGATCTCCTGGACCACGAAGAAGTAGTCGTTGCGGATGGCGTCGTTCATGGAGTCGATGAACTGCTCCTCGAAACGGCGTACCCGCTCCATGGCCGCTTTCGCCCGGGCAAGCTCCTCGGGATCGATGGCCGGCACGACGGGAGCGGCGGCGACCGGTTGGGGCGCTGGTTGAGGAACGGGCTGAGGTGCGGGCTGGGGTGCAGGCTGGGGGGTGCCGTAGAGCTTTGCCCGCTGCTGGCGTTCATACTCTTCGAGCTCCCGACGTTTCTGAGCCTCATACTCCGACACTCCGCCGAGGCCTCCCGGGCGGCCCTGCTGGTAGGGCTGCT
>QKIM01000422.1 GCA_003249585.1 Deltaproteobacteria bacterium | reverse complement strand
TGCTTGATCCTGGACATCTCCCGCTCAAAATTCTTGGCATAACTGGACTTCAGATGGAACTTCTCCAGGTGGAGGGCCACATAGCCGAAGACATAGAACACCACCAGCAGCCCCGAGTGCATGTAGAGATCCAGGCTGCCCGAGAGAAATGGCGTGTGGCGGGAGCCGAGAAATTCCAGGCCGATCTGCAACAGAAGCGCTGGAATGGAGACCGTCGGATGGTGGAATGCGGCCATGAAGGCCGCCAGGGCGTAGTTGAGCGGGTAGAAATGGGAGTGTGTCCCACCTGTGAACTGGATAAAGACGGCCAGCGCCACCACGAAGAGGAACATGAGCTCCAGATCGAGGGTGGTGGAGTTCTCGGTGTGATCTGGATCATTGGCTGACTTGAGCCGGGCGATCACCTTGTAGGCGGTGGCGAGTCCGAGGAAGGAGACGGCCATGAGCGTCGCCGCGGAGGTCTGGGATCCCGGAGAGAACCACCCGAGGGCGACCATGAGGCCTGCGGCGAGAGCGAGCCCCAGCCCCCACCAGTTTCCCACCCCCAGCTTCAGCGTATGAATCACCTTTTCGACCATGCAGTTCACCTCTGATGTCCGGTAGTTTGGTTATCGGGAGCGTAGGGCTCGATCTGATAGATGAGGCTCCCGGGAGGTGCGAATCCCCGCTCCCGCATGATACGGCGGATCCCCAAAGGGGATTTGAGAGATTCGAGCCGAAGGGCGCTGTCTTCCAGATCCACGAAGAGCCGGGCGTTGAGCTTCCTGATCTCGGAAAGCTCTCCATCCATACGTTTCAAATCCTTGATTTCCTGATGTATATACACTGGCAAAGAGCCGACGATGACCGCGAACAGCGTGGCCAAAAGGCCCCGGGAGACCCAAATGCCCGCGCGCCGGGCCGTGACAAGTGTATTTCTATCATTATACATGTTGTTTCAATGCTTTCCAAAAACGTACCGCATCCGGCAGGACAAAAAATATGGTTTCGCGGATACCTTTGGCCGACACGGGACCTCTCACCATCGCCCCCGATTATAGTGAACAGCTGGCTGGAACAAAATTTTTGGTCAACTTGGTGAAATAATCCCTGGAACGCAGGAAAGACCATGCTAAATTACTTGCAACGGTCCGGAACCTCTGTTATAGGCAATAAAACCTTTTGGGATGATTCTCTTCTCTCACTATTGCAAAGGAGCATGCAATGAAAATTAAGAACCTCCTCCTCATTACCTTTTTAATGAGTCTCAGCCTGGTCTTCGCCGGCTGTGACGACGACGACAGCGACTCCCTCTGCGGCAACGGCAACATCGACCAGCTCGAGGAATGCGATGGCGTCAATCTTAACGGCAAGGTCTGCAACAACATCGTCCCCAACACCTCGGGTACCCTGAGCTGCAAGAGCGACTGCACCTACGACACCACAGAGTGCGCGGCCGCCGAGTGCGGCGATGGCATCATGAACGGCAACGAGCAGTGCGACGGCGAAGACTTCGGTGGCGCCACCTGCGCCGACTATGAAGGTTTCTCCGGCGGCACCCTGTCCTGCAACGCCACGCTCTGCACTGTGGACACCTCCTCCTGCGAGCATTCCTGCAACGTTGAAGGCTTCTTCAGTTCCTGCAACATCATGGGCGGCAACTACGAGTGCTGCCCCATCAACGACATGCAGGCAGACTGCCTCGCCCCCTTCACCGACGGCGCCGGCTACTGCTTCCAGAGCTGCGGCGGTGACGATGACTGCGGCTGGAACTACTACTGCGAGGCCGGCCTCACCAACCACTGCTACTATGCTTTCTGCGGTGGCGGAGCCGAGAGCACGCCCATCAACTCCTCCTGCCAGCTCGGCGACAAAGAGGGCTGGTGCTACCCCATGTGGAACGCCATGGATGACGCTGGTGTCTGCTTCGAGAACGGCACCGCCGGTCACGGCGAAGCCTGCTACCGCGACGACAACAACCCGGTCGACGGCGTCGCCGACGTTGATCCCGCCACCCAGTGCGAAGATGGTATCTGCATCGTCGACGACGGCGAAGTAGACGGTCACTGCATCAACTTCTGCGACCCCGTCGCCGCCTATGAAGGCAATGACACCTGCCCCGAGAACTGGAACTGCTTCAACTACAGTGACTTCGATCTTGACGAGACCAGCGACACCCTGCTCTTCCGTGAAGCCGACTACGGCATCTGCTACCCCATGCAGGACGGTCTTGACACCCTCCTCGACACCGCGCTCCTCACCTGCGACCTGCTGACCGGCAACGTCCTCAAGACCGGCGACCCCTGCCCCACCGGCCAGACCTGCAAGATGGGTTACCGCGGCTCCCTCCAGGGCATCTGCCAGGATACCGACACGCCCGCCCTCCTCGAGGGTGAGGACTGCACCATGCCCACGACCGCCAACCCCAACGCCGTCTGCGAGGAAGGCACCAACTGCTACTACGCCAAGCCGACCTCCGACGCCACCGCCGATTGGACCGTCATCCAGTGCCTGCGCATCTGCGACGCCAACGCCGCTGACGCCGACGCCGCCTGCGCCGACCTCATGACCGACGACGCCACTCCCGTTCCCTTCACCTGTCTGTCCCTCTCCCAATACTTCACCGAGGGCAACACTCTCCCGATGGATACCTCGACGACGCCTCCCACGGCCGAGACGAGCCCCACGCCCTTCGGGTTCTGCGTTCCTCCCCGCCAGTAACGGTTGACCGACTTCGGTTGAATTGATTCTCGGGCGTTTCCTCC
Organism: Deltaproteobacteria bacterium; assembly: GCA_003249585.1. Classification (GTDB taxonomy): domain Bacteria; phylum Myxococcota_A; class Polyangia; order HGW-17; family HGW-17; genus SZUA-580. The sequence continues at coordinate 5,682 of QKIM01000422.1, read as the reverse complement.
CTCGTGGGGGAAACGCCTTTTTTTTGCCTTCAGGACTTATGAGGGGAAATGGGACCCCGCCTTCATGAGGATGACGCCGGGGAGCTCAACGGGTCGGGGCGCTATACTTCGATGGAGAGGGCGACGATGACCTCGGGGACCACGAGGATCCGCAGGGCACCGGGATGAAGCCTACGGCGGTGTTCGACTTCCAGGAAGTGCTGCTCCTGCCTGAGTCGCTCTTTTTCCTCATGCTTGACCGTCTTCACCAGCAGATGGCTGTAATATTCGCGGATCCGCTGGGTCTCCTCCCCGAGGGTCCTGAGCATGGTCGCCTGGATCTCCACGATTTCCCGGTTCATGAGGACGGGCAGCGCGCCTCTGAGCAGGGTCATGCGCGCGGCCAACTCCTCCTCGGTGAGGTAGATCTTGGCCGGCGTGAGCGGCCCTTCGTCGGAGAAGAGGTCCAGAGACACCTTGATGGCGCGGTCTTTGGAGATGGCCACCGCCAGAGGATGTTCGATGAGGCGGTGAGCCTCGAACTGCCCGCGGACCCAGATGAGGAGCAGGGGATCGGTTGAGACGATCTCCTGAAGGTCCGGCGGGATGCTCGGTGCGGGGAGGGAGGCACGGTAGAACATGGGCTCGGTGACCGTGACGTGCTCCGCCAGCCGGTGCCAGAAGAAGTCGCTCCCGGCGCCCCCTCCGCCCGCGGGAGCCTCCACGCTCTGTTCTCCCAGAAAAAATCCTCGCACGCTCTCGGGGAGCTCAAGCCTGCCGTCTCGCTCGACGATGCCATACCGCGCCTTCGCCTTCGCAAGGAGGGGCGCGCGCCAGGCGGCGCCGTGGGTGTCGGGGCGAACGTCGGTCACAGGGCCTCCTCGGCGACGGCGGGGAGATCGAGGAGCTTGGCCGAGCTGTCTCGATCGCGATCGAAGTGCTGCTTGGCCGTGAGGATCTCGTTGGCCAGGTTGTCAAGACGGCGCTGGATGGAGGAGGTATCGGGGCTGGTCAGGATGATCCGGCCGATGCGGCGTTCCATGGGTACGGGGTTCTTCAGGTAGGCCAAAATGGAGTCGATCTCCCCAATGACCATCTCGAAGAGCTTGATCTTGGAGAGCAGGATGGTCACCAGATACTCCTCGAAGGTGCCCTTCCCGGCGATGGTGGAGATCTCCACCTTCTCCTGCTGGCCGAACCGGTGGATACGCCCGATGCGCTGCTCGAGCTTCATGGGGTTCCAGGGGAGGTCGAAGTTGACCAACCGGTGGCAGTGCTGCAGGTTGAGCCCCTGCCCGCCCACCTCGGTGCTCAGGAGCACGCCGCCCTGCTGACGGAAGGCCGCCAGAGCCGCCTCCTTTTCCCGCAGCCTGAGGTTGCCGGCGTACCGGTGCACCAGGGCGCCCTCGGCCTCGAGGAGCCCCTGGAGCTTGCTCTGGGTCTTGAGATACTCGGTGTAGATGATGATGGGCTCGCCGGGCTGGGAGGCGACCTCCTCGAGGAGCCACTGCATCTTGGCGGTCAGGGAGAGGCTGCGTCCCAGCTCCAGGACCTGACGCAGCAGCGCCGACTCGGTCTCCCGAACAATCTTGGGCAGGACCGCCGCCTCCAGGGTGCCCAGGAGCGCCTCTGGAGAGGAGGTGGACTCCTTGAGCAGGATGGAGAGGAGGAGCATGATGTGATCCCCCTCGTCCACGTGGAGCAGCGAGACGGCGCGACGGGCCAGCTCCAGAGTGAGGTTGTAGAACTCCAGCTCCGTGGCCGAGGGCTCCACGAAGTGCGTGTTCACTTCTCTGGGCGGCAGCTTGATGAGGGTGTCGCTGCGGCGGTGGCGGACCATGACCCGAGAGCACAGCCGCCTGAGCTCCTCTGGGTTGCGCGGCGTGAAGCGGTCGGCCATGTACTTGCGGCGGAAGAGCCGGATAGACTTGAAGTACCCCGGTTTGACGATATTGATGAGGTTGTACAGCTCCCGCAGGTCGTTCTGGATGGGAGTCGCCGTGAGCAGCACCGTGTACTTGCGCCGCAGACTGAAGACAAAGCGGTGGGCCAGGGTCAGGTGGTTCTTGAGGCTGTGGGCCTCGTCCACGACCACCAGGTCCCAGGCGACGGCGCCGAAGAGCGCCTGCACCTTGCGGCTCTTGGCCCGGTGCAGCGACAGCAGCATGATCCCCTCGAACTCCGGGGAGAGGGTCTCTACCGCCGTGTCGTCGCTGATGGTGAGCCCAAACTTGTCGGTGAGCTCTTCGCCCCACTGGGCAAGCAGGGAGGCTGGAACCAGCACCAGGATGCGGCTGGCGGTGCGGCGGAGGATCATCTCCTTGATCACGAGCCCCGCCTCGATGGTCTTGCCCAGACCGACCTCATCGGCCAGGATGCCGCTGCCGCCCATGGCCTCGAGGATGGAGAGGGCCGACTCGATCTGGTAGGGCCGGGGCTCCACCTCGATGTGGCCCAGGGCCTGAAGCCCCAGGGTCCCCTCCTCGCGGATGGTGGAGAGGAAGGCAGCCAGCCGGATGGGCAGCCCGTCCACGGGCAGGGCTTTCTGGCGCTTCTGATGGATGACCCTGGTCACGTGCTCGGGGATGTCGGCCAGCAGGATCTCGGGAGCGGGCATGTCGCCGTCGAAGTCGGAAAAGACCTCGGACAGGACCTCGTCCTCGGCTTCGTACCGGTCCATGAGAGGAGCAGAGTCTCCCAGCGCCGCGCCGCAGTGGATACAGAACAGCGCGCCCTCAGGGCATGCCTCGCTGCACGAGGCACAGGCCTGCCAGGAGAAACCGTGGGATTCGAGGATCGAGACATCCATGGCGCCGGAGATGATACACCATCTCACTCGAAAGGTCACGGCCTAGGAAAAAAATACCCGTTCCTTCCCATGGACCCCCTCCTCGGTATCGCCTCATTGTGGTGAGGAATCGGCCCCCTCGGCCCGGATACTCCCTGAATCTTCGGGGGGTTCACCCCAACGCATCGTGTCCGCTTCGGCCAGGTGAGCGTCCAGGCGGCGGGCCATGCGGCTGAAGAGCATCCAGGTGATCCCCCCGGCGAAGAGAGCGCCCGCGATGGGGATCATGCGCCCCACGACCCGCGCGAAGCCTTGCTTGGTCACCTTCACGCCCATCCACTTCCCCACCTGCCTGGAGAGCGCGTACCAGGCGTACTTGGTGAGGGCCTTGCGGGGCAGCCGTTTGACGACCTCGACGGAGACGGCCCTGGCCATGCCCGAGAGCGCCTCCTGGGCCACCTTGGAACCGAACATCGCCCCGATGAAGATGGTCAGGACGTGAAGGGTCTCCTCATCCAGATCTGCGGGGTCGTCGAAGAGCTCGGGCCAGCCGTGGAGGTAGGCGAGCTTCTGAGCCACCACCACGCAGTGCCAGAAATACTGCGCCATGTCCATGGGCACCGCCACCATCTGCAACGGCCCCGGTGGCAGCGCCGACGTGAAGGAGATCCCGCTCACTGCCAGCCGGTGGTTCTTGATCACAGCCCCGGCCATGACCTCGAGGGTCCGCCCCTCCACTCCCGCGGCCAGGGGCCCCCGCTCGATGGCCGCCGCGACCAGATTGTCGTTCACGTACGGGCTCAGGTTCCTGGCCAGGAACGCCGCCCGGTTCACCTTCACTCCCGGCAGCTCCATGGCCGCCCTGAGGATCTTCATCCACACCCCCTCGGCCAGGGTGCTCCCCTTCTCTTCCGTCGTCAGGTCCTGCATGCTCACCTCCCGTTTCACCCGGACTATGCCCTCCTTGACCAAAAAAGGCAAACCACCGTGCATGACCGCGGGCTTTCCTCCTGTCGCAAAGAAGGAAATCGCGCTACACTGTGGCGTCGCAGGTGAGCGGAGCACCGGCGGATTCTATTCACCCAGCGGGACCGCAAGGTCACGCGCAACACGGACCGGGAGCTCACCCATGCGAAATTCTGCCATTCTCTTCACCGTCCTGCTCGGCCTCGCCCTCTTCGCCTGCGACGACGACGACGCGAGCAACAACACGAGCAACACCAACAACGTCAACAACGTCAACAACTACGCCGGCTTCCTCGTGGAGCAGTACGACGTGACCTCGGGCGCGGGGATCACCGTGGACTTCTCGGATCCGGACAGCGAGTATCTGCTCATCCCCTGGTCCTATGGCACAACCGGACAGACCATCTCCTATTCCCTGGACTTCCCGGCCGATTTCAATCCGTCGGCGAAGAAATCCCTGCCCCTCTCCATCAACTACGATCGGATCATCCGGTTCGAGCGGGACCACGAGATGCGCCTTCGGGACCGCGCCCTGTGGAAGACGGCCCGGGACAGACTCAAGGCCCCCAAAGCCCTCTCGCCCTCCAAAGCCGGTGTCTGCAGCACCAGCGCCGACTGTGCCAGTGACGAGCTGTGCGAAGCCGGCACCTGCGAGGCGACTATCCCGCTGTACTTCTACGGCTGGACCATCGACACGACCATCACGGCCTCGGTCCTCGCCAAAGGGCAGCACTGCGCCCTCCTCCTCGACGACGACGACGCCGGCACGAGCCTCGATCTCACCCAGACCCAGATCGACGACTTCCTCGACAGCTGCGACAACGTCATCGTCCCCCGGGACCGCGCCTTCTTCGGCGACCCCGCCGACATCCCCCAGAGCCCCGTGGCCGACGCCTCCGATGAGAACGGCGACGGGCTCATCCACGTCCTCTTCTCCTCCAGGGTGAACCAGGAGGAGGTGTGGGGTTTCTTCGCCTCCGGCGACTTCTACGAAGACTCCGTCGACTACCCCTCCAACGAGCGGGACATCATCTATGTGGCCCTCCCCGAGTCCGACGAGGAGATCACCACCATCAAGAGCACCATGGTCCACGAGTACCAGCACCTTCTGCACTTCGTGATCCACAACTACATCCCGGCCCTCAACGGCGAGGATCCCGACTACAACCCCACCTGGCTCGACGAGGCCTTCGCCCACCTCTCCGAGGAGATCGCCGGCTACGGCATCGACAACGTCTCCCTGGTCCACGACCTGCTGGCCGTCTTCAGTTCCGTCTCCCTGGCCTTCGGCGCTGACGACCTCACGGACCGCGCCTTCGGGATGCTCTTGGCGCTCTACCTCTTCGAACAGCACGGCGGTTTCGATTATGGTACCGACGACGCCATCGTGGATCTGGGCGGCCCGAGCTTCCTTCAGGCGGTCATCGCCTCGGCGAGCTCCGGGTTCGACGCCCTGGACGAGGCCGCCGACTGGCCCATGGAGGACCTCTTCTTCGACTGGCTCATCACCCTGGCCGTGGACAACCGCGGTCTCACCTCAAGTCCCTATTACACCTACAACGACATCTACACCGACCCCGTCACGGGCAATGAGATCGGTGTGATCACCAACGGCACCCGCGTGGACTCCTACGGAGACAGCTACACCTTCACCGGGCCCGCCCGCACGGCCATCACCCAGAACCCCGCCCAGTCCGACGTGACAGACACCTCGGCCCGGTTCCATCCCCTCTCGGGCTATACCGGCGACATGGATGTCACCATCACCCACTCGGGCTCCAACCTCGGCCTCGGCGTCCTGCGCATCCCCGCTCAGTAGCACCCACCGCCTCTCCCTCGGATTTTTGAAACCTCCCAACTCTGTGACATCCGTAGTATCCTGCAGGCATCACAAAGTAATCAGGAAATGGCAGGGCTGGGAGACCGCTATCTTTTCGTCCACCCTGATA
>QKIM01000309.1 GCA_003249585.1 Deltaproteobacteria bacterium | reverse complement strand
ACGAGAGCCGCTCCCGAGGAGATGCCGCACAGGATCCCCTCGGTGCGGGCCAGAAGGCGCGCGGCCTCGAAGGCCTCATGGTCGTCCACCATATACACGCGATCCACCAGGGTGGTGTCCATCACCTCGGGGATGAATCCCGCGCCGATCCCCTGGATCTGGTGGGGTCCCGGGCCGCTCCCGGACATGACGGCGCTGCGCAGGGGCTCCACCGCGACCACCTGCAGGGCGGGGTTGAGCTCCTTGAGCCGCGATCCCGTTCCCGTGACCGTCCCCCCCGTCCCTACGCCGGCCACGAGGAAATCCACACGCCCGGCACAGTCTTCCCAGATCTCCATGGCCGTGGTCTCCCGATGTATTCGCGGGTTCGCCGGATTGGAGAACTGGCCGAGCAGGATCATGCCGGGGGTCTTGGCGAGCTCTTCGGCCCGGTTGATGGCACCACGCATTCCCTGGGCCCCTGGAGTCAACTCTACGGTCGCTCCGAGGGCCTTGAGCATGTTGCGCCGCTCCACGCTCATGGAGTCGGGCATGGTGATGATGACCTTGTACCCCCGGGCGGCGGCCACGAAGGCCAGGCCGATCCCCGTGTTGCCGCTGGTGGGCTCCACGATGGTGTCCCCAGGTCTGAGGGTCCCCTCCTGCTCGGCGCTTTTGATCATGGACAGAGCGATTCTATCCTTGACGCTGGAGAGGGGGTTGAAGCTCTCGAGTTTGGCGACGACCTCGGCCCCAAGCCCCGGTGCGATGCGGGAGAGCCGCACCATGGGCGTTCCTCCGACGAGTTCAGTGATGTTGCTGGCGATGGTTCCTTTGGTTCTCATGATGGTCTTCCTTTTAGATATAGTACATGTTGTGAAAGTGGCGCTGCTTCTCATCGGTCCGGCGCACCAGATCGGCCAGGGTGTGCTGCTCGAGGATGTCCAGCAGGGCTACGGTGATCTCGCTCCACAGCTCCTGGGTGGCGCAGATGTCCGACCGCATGCACATCTCCTCGCCGCCGATGCACTCCACGACGGCATGGGGCCCCTCGATGGCCACATAGATATCCCGCACGGTGATCTGCTCGGGGTCCGCGTTGAGGCGGTACCCGCCCCCCTTTCCCCGCACGCTCTTGACCATGCCGTTGTTCTTGAGAGTGTTGAGGAGGGTCTCCAGATATTTCTTCGAGAGGTCCTGGTTTTTTGCTATGGTCTCGATGAGCACCGGGGTCGGTCCCCCCTGGCGGGCCAGCTCCAGCATGGCTCTGGTGGCGTAGCGGACTTTGGTCGAGATCTTCATGGGGACTCCTTTTGTGAGTTCCCTATAACACTATAGGGTATTAGTAGAATAACCCCGGGGCGGCCTCGCGTCAACCCTCAATCGTGAAAAAAATGTACTCTGACGACCTCCACATGGATCGATACCGTCGCCACCTCCAGCTCGAAGGGGTAGGCCGGCACGGCCAGGAGAGGCTCGCCGCCGCGCGGGTGCTGGTGGTGGGCGCCGGCGGCCTGCGCTCTCCCGTCATCGCCTACCTCGCCGCCGCCGGGGTGGGGACCATCGGCATCATGGACGGAGACGTCGTGGAGCCCTCCAACCTCAACCGGCAGATCCTCCATGGTGAAGCGAACCTGGGGCAGCCCAAGATCTCCTCGGCCGCCGAGGCCGTCGCCAGGCTGGACAGCCACCTCGTCGTGGAGTCCTTCGGCGAGCGGCTCACGGCCGCCAACGCCCTGGCCATGGTGCGAGGCTACGATCTGGGCCTCGACTGCGTGGACTCCTTCGAGTCCAAGTTCCTCATCAACGACGCCTGCGTACTGGCCAGGATCCCCTTCGTCCACTGCGGGGTCATGGGCTGGGGGGGGCAGCTCTTCACCCACGTCCCGGATGGTCCCTGCCTGCGGTGCCTCATGCCCGTCATCCCCACAGGCGCGCCCCACGGCGACCAGGTAGGTATCCTCGGCGCCGTGGCCGGGACCCTGGGCGCCCTCGAGGCCACAGAGGCCATCAAGCACCTCACTTCGGCCGGCGCCCCCCTCACCGCCCGCGTCCTCTTCGCCGACTGTCTCACCATGCACTTCAGTGAGGTGCAGTTCAAAAAGAACCCCCGCTGTCCCGTCTGTTCCGGGGAGCCGTCCATCACCACCCTCGACCCGGCCATGTACGATCGTCATTGACATCGGAGGCGATTTGGGGGAGGGCAGGGAGAGGCCCCCTGAGAGGTCGGGGCACGGACACTTTCCAAAGGAGAGCGGCATGGAGATCGCCGGCCACCTGCAGACTACTGCGGAAATCATAGACGAGATCAATGAACTCAAGCGCGAACGCGGCGCCGTGATCCTGGTGCACAACTACCAGCTCGAGGAGGTCCAGCGCGTAGGAGACATCCTGGGGGACTCCCTGGGGCTCTCCCGGGAGGCGGCCCGCACCGACGCACATGTCATCGTCTTTTGCGGTGTGCACTTCATGGCCGAGACCGCCAAGATCCTCAGCCCCGAGAAGACGGTGCTCCTCCCCGTGAAGCACGCCGGCTGCCCCATGGCCGACATGGTGGAGCCCGAGGCCCTGAGCGCCCTCAAGGCCAGGCACCCCGACGCCGTGGTCATCACCTACGTCAACTCCACCGCCGAGACCAAGGCCGTGGCCGACTACTGCTGCACCAGCGCCAACGCCCAGCAGATCGTGGACTCATTGCCCCGTGACCAGAAGATCATCTTCGCGCCCGACATGAACCTGGGCGCCTGGGTGACCCGGCACCGCCCCGAGAACGTCATCCTGTGGCCCGGCTACTGCCCCGTGCACCACCGCATGACCGTGGCCGAGGTGGAAGCCAAACGCCGTGAATATCCCGGCGCGCCCTTCATGGTGCACCCCGAGGCGCCCATGGAGGTCCTCCTCACCGCCGACGCCGTGGAGAGCACGGGGGGCATGGTGAAATACGTCAAGACCCTGCCGGAGAATTCCACCCTCATCGTGGGCACCGAGGCGGGGATGATCTCCCGGCTGAAGATGGAGCGCCCCGACATCCACTACGTCCTGGCCAGCCACGACACCGTCTGCGCCAACATGAAGCTCACCCGCCTCACCCACGTCCGCGACGCCCTGCGCCACATGCGCCACGAGATCGTCGTCCCCGGGGAGATCGCGGACCGTGCCCGCCGCTCCATCGAGCGGATGCTGGCCACCCCCTGAGGATCCCGTGAAGACCCTCGCCCCCACTGCGGACATCAAGGCCAAATATCTGCGGCGCGTCCCCCTCTTCGAGGAGCTCACCCCCGAAGAGCTCGCTGGGATCGCGGCGTTCTCCATGGTGCGGACGGCGGACCGCGGCGAGCGGCTGCTCGTTCAGGGGGACGAGGCCCGTGAGCTCCACGTCCTGGTCCGCGGGAGCGTAGAGATCTTCCTGAGCCTCGAGAGCGGGGAGAAGAAGGTCCTGCACCTGGTCACGGGGCCCTCCCTCGTGGCCGAGGCCGCCCTCTTCATGGGCTCCCCCTGGCCCGCCGACGCCCACACCCTCTCGGAGTGCCTCTTCCTGTCCGTCCCCCGCGACCGCATCATCGCCCTCACGACCTCAAATCCCGAGCTGCCCTGGCATCTCATGGGGGGAATGTTTAGAAAACTCAACGAATTCAAAATGACCATAGAGAACCTCTCCCGAAAGAGCGCCGTGGCCCGGGTGGCCGTCTATCTCCTCACCGCTGCCCCGGACTGCCCCCAGGTGATTCTGGCCGCGCCCAAAAACAAGATCGCCAACTATCTGGGCCTTCGGGCGGAGACCTTCTCACGGGCGCTGCGTGCTCTCATGAGCCAGGGCGCCATCGAGGTCGGAGAAGACCAGATCCGCATCCTCGACCGAGGCGCGCTGGAGTCTTCCCTGGGTGAGCCCTAGGTATCCGCTCCGGTCTTGATCGGGATCAACACCCCCGGGGCGCTTCGGCGATAGAACATCCCCATGAAGGAGGTTCCCATGCTTCGACCCATCATCGAAATCAACGAGGCGCTCTGCGACGGCTGCGGGGCGTGTGTCATCTCCTGTGCCGAGGGCGCCATCCAGATCTCAGGCGGCAAGGCCAGGGTGGTCAAGGAGGAGTTCTGCGACGGCCTCGGCGCCTGCATCGGCACCTGCCCCACGGGCGCCCTGAAGATCGTGGAGCGTGAGGCGCCCGCCTTCGACGAGGCGGCCGCCATGGCCCACGTGAAGGCCGGACCGGTGCAAACCAGTGTCCCCAAAGGGGCACCCGCGCTCCCCGTCGCGCTGTCCCACGGGGGCTGCCCCGGCTCCCGCGCCCTGGTACAGGAACATGCACAGGATGCGAAACCTTCCAACGACGCGGGCCTTCCCGCCCGGGTCAACGCCAGCGATCTCGGACAGTGGCCCGTGCAGCTCCATCTCGTCCCCGTGCGGGCGCCCTTCTTCGAGGGCAGGGAGCTGGTGGTCATGTCCACCTGCGCGCCCCTGGCCTCGGCGGATGTCCACTGGCGGTTCCTCAGAGGCCGCAGCGTAGTCGTCGCGTGCCCCAAACTTGACAGAACCGATCCCTATGTGGATAAACTGTCCATGATTTTTGCCTCCAACACCATCCCAAGGGTGCTGGTGGTCCGCATGACCGTCCCCTGCTGCGGCGGCCTCACCCACCTTGTCCGGCAGGCCGCCGAGCGTAGCGGGAAGGCCGTCACGGTAGAAGAGATCATCGTGGACGTGGACGGCGCCATCGTCACCCGATGAGAAAAGAGGTCCCATGGACGAGTACACTGGATACGGGGAGATCATGACCTCGGTGCTGGCCGAGCTGTGCCGGCCCGACTCCTATCGCGGGGTGATCCACCGCTCCAACCATGACGTTCCCATGCCCTCCACGGAGAGCCTGAGGGAGGTCGTGGAGCTCACTCGGGCCATCCTCTTCCCCGGCTACTTTGGCTTCCCTCACCTCACCATCGCCAACATGGCCTCCTACGTGGGCTACGCCATGGACCGCCTGGCCCATCTCATGGAGAAACAGATCCGGCGCGGCTTTTGTTTCGCCTGCGCCGACGAGGTGCAGGTGTGCAGCGACTGCAACACGCGGGCACGGGACCTCACCGCCGAATTCCTCGGTCGCCTTCCGGCTGTCCGGGCCCTGCTCTCCACGGACGTCCGGGCCGCCTATGAGGGAGATCCCGCCGCCAAGAACCCCGGTGAGACCATCTTCTGCTACCCCTCCATCCGCACCCTCACCAACTACCGCATGGCCCACGAGCTCCACTCCATGGGCGTCCCGCTCATACCCCGCATAATCACGGAGCTGGCCCACGCGGAGACGGGGGTGGACATCCACCCCGGCGCCACCATCGGAGAAGAGTTCTTCATGGATCACTGCACGGGGATCGTCATCGGGGAGACCACCGTCATCGGGCGCAGGGTCCGGATCTACCAGGGAGTGACCCTGGGTGCCAAGTCCTTCCCCCTGGACGAGCAGGGCAACCCCATCAAGGGCATCGCCCGCCATCCCGTGGTGGAGGATGAGGTCATCATCTACTCCGGGGCCACCATCCTCGGGCGGGTCATTATCGGAGCCGGGAGCGTCATCGGCGGCAACGTGTGGCTCACCCAGGACGTCCCGCGGGGCTCCAGGGTCCTCCAGGGCACTCCACAGCGCACCCGGTTCTCCGACGGGGGCGGCATCTGAGGGCGCAGCAGATCTTTCCATCCCATGGCGCACACGTCAGGCTCAGGGGAAAAATCCCCTGTGACCGCACGCTTTGTCCAAGAGGTGGGTGAGGCCTTCTAGCTGGTCATGCGGGCCGAAATCAGGGACTGTTTGCAGGTTCCCACCTTCTCGGTGACGATGAAAGAGCTCAGGAGAGGGAAGAGGCTAGCCGTTCTTCTTGGCGAAGTCGTTCAGGAAGGTCACGAACTCGCGCACGGACTCGGTGGGGCAGGAGTTGTAGATGGAGGCGCGCAGGCCGCCAACGCTGCGGTGACCCTTGAGACCGATGAAGCCCGCCGCGGTGGCCTCGGCGATGAGGGTCGCCTCGAGGGGCTCCTGGGCCAGGCGGAAGGTCACGTTCATGAGGGACCGGTGGGCGGGGTTCTTGACCGTGGCACGGTAGAAGCCCCCGGAGGCGTCGAAGCAGTCATAGAGCAGCCCGGCCTTCTCCTTGTTGATGCGGTCCATGTTCTCCAGGCCGCCGATGTCCTTCTCGAGCCAGTCGAGCACCAGGGAGGTCATGTAGATGGTGAAGGCCGCCGGGGTGTTGTAGATGGAGTTCTTCTTCACGTAGACGCCCATGTCCAGCATCTCGCTGAGCCCCTGGGGAATACGCTCCAGGAGGTCCTTGCGGACGATCACCAGGGCGGACCCGGCGGGGCCGAGGTTCTTCTGGATGCCGCCGTAGACCATGCCGAACTGGTTCATGTCGACGGGGTGGGAGAAGAAGTCCGAGGACATGTCCACGAAGAGGGGCGCCTCGGTCCTCGGGAATTCGCGGAACTGAGTGCCGGCGATGGTGTTGTTGGAGGTCATGTGGACGAAGGAGACGTCAGCGTCGAAGGAGAGCGAGGAGAGCTCGGGGAGCTCGGCATAGGCGACGTCCTTGCCGCTCCACACCACGTCGGCGCTCGCCTTGCGGGCTACCTCGCCGATGGCGCGGCGGGCCCACGTGCCCGTGTCCACGAACTGGGCGCGGCCGCCCTCGGGGACGAAGTTGAGCGCGTTGATGGCCATAACCATGCTGGCGCCGCCCTGGACGAAGGCGACACCGTAGTCGTCGGAGACGTTGTACAGTCTCTTTACCGCCGCCACGGCGCCCTCGAGGATGGCGTCGAACTCCTTGGAACGGTGGGACATCTCGGCAATACCGATACCGCACGTGCCGTATTCGAAGAGGGACTCCTGGGCTTTCTTGACGACGGAGACGGGGAGAACCGCCGGACCTGCATAAAAGTTATGTTTTCTTGCCATCTGAGGCTCCTTTCTGCGCCCTCTCTCCGAGGGGAAACGGGGGGCTGTCGATCCCTCCTCTTTTCGCCCATTGGCCGATTAAGTCAAGCTGATTCAGTATATCTTCAAGGCGGGGTGGGTTTTTCGGAGGGCGTCGGTCTCAGCCTTGGAGAACCCCTTGTCGAGGGTGAGGGTGGTCAACTTGCCGAGGCCCCGCAGAGGGGCAAGGCTCTTTGCCTTCGTACCCTTGAGGTGGATCTGCACGAGCTTGCGCAGACCGGCCACGGGTGCGAGGTTCACGATGGGCGTCTTGGAGAGATCGAGGATCACCAGCTCCGACAGTCCTCGCACAAAGCCGATGTCCCGGATCTTCGTGCCGGGGATCTTGAGGACACGGAGCTTCTTCAGGGCAGCCACGAAGGAGAGATCCTTGAGGGGAGTGTGGAGGATGACCAGGTTACTGAGCGAATTCAATCCTTTGATGACCTGTGCGTTTTTCAGATCACCGGAGAGGAGCACGAGGTTGAGGGTCCGCAGCTTCGTCAGACCGCCCAGAGGGGAGAGATCCGCCACCGCCTGCTTGGAGAAGTAGAGATACTCGAGGTTCGTCAGCGCCTTCACGAAATCCAGACTCTTCACGCCCGTGAGGTGGACGGTGAGCCGCTTCAGCTCCGGCAGCCCGGCGAGGACGGAGAGATCGTCCACCCTGGCGTCCCACAGGATCAGTTCCTTGAGGCTGGTCATCTGTTTGAGGAAGGCCAGGTCGGTGATGTGGTTCCTCGTGTAGTGGAGATCGAGGGTCAAGAGCTTCAGCCCCGCCAGGGGGGTGGGGTCGATGGTTTTCTTGGTTGTGAAGTTGCGGATCTTCAGTACTTTAAGATCCCTGAGCCCGGAAAGGGGAGTGAGGTCCGTGACGGCGGTGTCCGGCAGCTCTAGCTGTGTCACCCAGGGCAGCACCGAGATCGTCTTGAGATCCTCGTTTTCGATCCCGGCGTTGAAGACGATACGCAGCTGTTTGTAGTTCTTCTGGCCCTCTATCTGTCGCTTCACGGCGGGAGTGATGCGTTTTACGTAGCACAGGTGGGCGAGACACCGGGCGGGGGGGTCCGAGGGCTTCTTCACTTCCCCAGGCGCAGAAGGGGGCATGGGGTGGGACGATCCCTTCATGCTCGAGGATCCCTCAGGGGCCATGGTCGGGGCTCCACTGGCCGGCGCCTTCTCCACAGGGCCGGGAGATTTCTCCTTTTTATTGGAGCAGGAAAGGACGAGGGCACAGGTGAGCAGCAAGGCACCGGATATTTTCATGAAGCCTCCCCCACCGCGCCACGCGGCCGGAGTTGACCCTTGGGGTCATTGGTATGGAGAATAATGGAACCACTTTTTATCCCCTTTGGCAACCGGTGAATTCTTCGCTGGAACCACCGGAGCGATCCGTTGAGTTGTCCCTTGCAAACTGTCGCCGAAGCTCTATACTTTCCTTCATGAAACCCTTCTCTCTCATGACCGTGATCAAAAGGCTCACCCTCGTGGTGGCCCTCGCCCTGC
>QKIM01000292.1 GCA_003249585.1 Deltaproteobacteria bacterium | reverse complement strand
CAGTTTGCCACTGAAGGTGGTGCCTTCCTTCTCAAGGCCGCCGATGAACACAAAGCGCGGCGAAAAGGGATCCATCTTGAGGGCTTTCATGGCGTCGGCGTGGTTCTTGCCGAGGAGATTGAGGTTCGCGATGAAGGCCTCTCCCCAGGACTCACCCTTGACCACGGGTTCGAGGCTGTTGGATTTCTGGGCGAAGACCTTCTTGGCGGCGGTGTACAGGTGGGGGAAGAACTGCGCATACAGGGAGGGCATCTTCTGCCAGGTCACCCGGTAGGAAACCCCCCGTTTCTTGAGATCGGTCACGACCGTCCCCAAAAAAGCCTTCTCCACGGCGCCCTTTTTATCGGGGATCTGGATCTGGGGTTTGAGGACCAGAAATTTCTCTCCGGTCTTGAAGGTGGTCTTGGTGGAGAAGACGGTGATCGTCTTGGTGCACCCCACCCAGAGGAAGAGGATGGTCAGAGTCATGATATTTTCCCTGAGGCAGGGACGTCAGCTCACGGGGGCCTAGTCCCTTTCGAGGATACGGTTCATGAGCGCCCAGTCCTTGAGGTACCGGTTGAGGACCTTGAACATCCGCTCGAGGCTCATTTCGCCGTAGACGTCGTTGGAGCCGGCATATTTAAAGTCGCCGGACTTCATGCGGGCCTCCATGATCTCCTTGAGGGAGGACGGGGTCTCCCGCTCGACGCGGCGGTCAAAGATGGACAGGGTATCCTTGAGGTAGTGACCTTCCGGGCCCTGGACGAGGGTCAGGGTGATGTCCAGGGGAACCGGAGGCTTGTGGTAATAGCCCTCGAGGATCATGGTGACCTTGTTCTGGGCCAGCTCCAGGGTGAAGGAACAGTTCTCCCAGCCGTCGGCCAGGAGGTCTTCCTCTTCCCATTCGGGGAAGAGCGGGCGGATCTCTCCGAGGGGGGAGGCGGTCCCCAGTTCGAGGAAGTAGTTCATCCGGCCCTTGGCGTACGTGCCGCGCTGGGTGACGGCGCGAAGACCGCTGGCGGTGACGATGTCGTTGGCGGGTTGGACGAAGGCGCTCAAGGGCAGCTCCCTAAGGGGCGTTCCATCGATCTGTGCCGGGTTGATGCGGGTCATTGGACACCCCCTGTGGGCTGGGCGGCGGGAGCAGCGGCAGCCTGTTCATTGGCTTCTTCGGTTCTCATGTAATCTTTCATGTACCGCGTGACCATGGCCACGACGCCCTCGGTGTCGAGGGTGGGGTACTGATCCGAGAAGCGGGCGTACATGGGATCGCCGGACTTGAGGCGGATCTGCATGAGATCGAACAGGGAGGTTCTGCTCTCCACGCCCTTGTTGTTGACGATGTGGATGACATCGTCGGCCGTATCACCCGACGCGATGCGGGCGAAGTTGGTGTTCACCACGTAATGGCGGGCGTCGTTGCGACCGAACCGGCCCTTGATGCTCAGCGCGACGGTACCGGGGGAGAATTCTAGCGTCACGGCGGCGTGTTCCCACCCATCAACGCAGAGCGCCTGGGCTTCCAGCTCGGGCACCCCGATCTCGATGGGAATCGTCGGGACCTTGGGAAAACGAATGATGTTTTTCGGTGTGGGACCGATGGCCATTCGAATCATGAAATCTTCACCAAGGTTCTCCACGAGCGGGGTCCCCTTCGCGGCAAGCTCATGCAGCGGGATTTTCGCTTCCCGCTCCCTGAATCCGCCACCTTCAATCGGTCCGGCCAACTTCTGCATACGTGCCTCCTTACGCTGGTTCCGCGGAACCATAGAATCGCATTGAACAAATTCCCACGCCCGACGTAATAGGCCACGAAGGGGTCTTCGTGGGCGTAAGACTCCGTAGGTTTATCAGAATTTTCAACCCATCACAAGACCGATTTGCCATAATCGGCCCACGGTGTGAACAGTTTGCCACATTGACTCGCCCTCCATTGTGCTATACTTTTCTGACTGTCACATCCCATCTTCTTCAAGGAGAGTATCACCATGATCTCCAGACCCCTTTTCCTCACCGCCATCTTTGGCGTCACCCTCCTCGCGGCGGGCTGCGCCGGCTCCTCCATCCAGGAACGCCGTTCCTACCTCACTCCCGAGGCCAACGGCGTCCGTGTCATCAAGCAGTTCCCCCCCAACTGCACTCCTGCGGGCAGTGTCGAGGGACTGGGAGCCGCTCAGGCCAGCGGCCAGACCGTCTGGACCTTCGCCATGAACGACATGCGCAACAAGGCCGCGGCCCAGGGGATCACCACCGTGGTCCTGGAGCGGTACAAGCACGAGAATGATGGCAATATCCTCGCCGTGCGCGTGTTCGGAAAGCTCATGCGCTGCGGTGCCGGCGAGAACGGAACCCGCCCCGATACGCGGGGGGACCGGACGCCCACCTACGGTTCCGTAAAGCCCACCCCGCCCCCTACGAACGACGGGAACATCGGCAAACCCAAACCCACCGAAGAGCCGAAACCGTCCGAAGACGGCAAGACGACTCCCCCCGTGGATCCCCCGGGCGAAGAGTTCTGATCGCCTCAAAAGCAGATCCATCCCACGAACCCCGGTCCCCAGGGGCCGGCGCGTCACACCCCACTGCATGACCAGAGCCACCACCACCCTCACCCTCGGCCTCTCCCCCAAACCCCTGCCCGAGCTGCTGCGCCCCTCGAGCCTCGAGGCGTTCATCGGGCAACC